>CAITQQ010000242.1 GCA_903894575.1 uncultured bacterium | reverse complement strand
GGATCAGGATGTGAAATCCCATCTGTTGCAGGAGCACATTTTGTCTCAATGTTATAGTTGAGCGGTTTCAGGTGATTTGCCTTGACATAACGCTCTACGGAGTCTATCACATCGATGAGCAAAGGCTTGATGGCGGGCATTTTTTTCTGGGAGGGAAACTTGGGGTTAAATTTCATTCCAACATCCCATTTAGACAGTTCTTCATGGGTCATCTGATAAATATTGAATGATTTGTCCTTGGGCGATGCGAACTGCTGGCCATTGGGCGGGGTGGAAATTTCAGGATTCATGAACGTTTCATGCGATAGAATAACCTTGTTATCCTTGGTAATGACAACATCCATTTCAAGCGTGGTAACCCCCAGGTCAATGGAATGCAGAATGGCTGCGATGGTGTTTTCTGGCATCAATCCCCTACAGCCCCTGTGCCCCTGAAGATCAATTTTTCTCGTTTGTGCGGAAACGGAGGCGGAAAAAACAGCCAGGGATGGCAAACAAAGCATGAATTGGATCAAATGTTTCAACATGCAATAAAATTAAGGGAATCGTACCTTTGCACCAATCTAAACATTTATGCTAAGCAAAATCATCAGGGAAAAAGCAATCGAGGCAATTGAATCGCTCCATGGAATTCGTTTCAGTGAGCGTGATTTTCAAGTGAGTCCAACAAAACCAGAATTCGAAGGTGATTTTACCATTGTTTTGTTCTCGCTGATCAAGCAACTTAAATCATCACCTGAAACATTGGGAAATGCATTGGGCAACACAATGATTGCTGATGATCCTGATTTTTTTCATTCTTTCAACATCATCAAGGGCTTTTTGAATTTCACCATTCAACCTGCCTTTTTACTTGATATGCTGAATAGCCATTTCCAGGATCCCTGCTTTGGAAAAGCACCACTCAATGGTAAAAAGATCATGGTGGAATATTCATCGCCCAATACAAACAAACCGCTTCACCTGGGTCATTTGAGAAATAATTTTCTCGGAAGAAGTATAGCCGAGATTCTCAAAGCCAATGGTTATGATGTATTCAAGACCTGTATCGTTAACGACCGTGGTATCCATATTTGCAAGAGCATGATAGCTTGGAACAGGTATGGCAACGAAGCTACTCCAGAAACCACAGGCACCAAGGGTGACCATTTTGTAGGTGATTACTATGTCAAGTTCAATGATGCCTACAAATTGGAAATTGAACAACTCGTTGCACAGGGAGTTGACAAGGCAACTGCAGAAAAAGAGGCCCCCATCATGAAAGAGGCACAACAAATGCTGCTCGACTGGGAAAATGGGAAGCCTGAAGTCATTGACCTATGGAAAAAAATGAACCAATGGGTCTATGCCGGATTCGATGTAACCTACAAAAGAATTGGATCTGATTTTGCAAAAACATACTATGAAAGTGAAACCTATCTGCTGGGAAAAGATACCGTAGAACTGGGACTCACAAAAGGTGTTTTTTACAAGAAACCTGACGGCAGTGTTTGGATAGACCTCACTGATGAAGGGTTGGATGAGAAACTGGTGCTACGCAAGGATGGCACATCTGTATACATTACACAAGACATAGGCCTTGCACAAAAAAAATATGACGAATTTGGCATGGACCAAAGTATTTACGTGATTGGTGATGAACAAAATTACCACATGAAAGTGCTTCAACTCATCTGTAAAAAATTGGGACTTCCCTATGCCAATGGTATTCACCACCTTTCATACGGTATGGTAGAACTTCCTACAGGAAAAATGAAAAGCCGTGAAGGTACTGTTGTTGACGCTGATGACCTGATCGATGAAATGGTTTCCATTTCAAGAGAACATACCCAGAACCTTGGCAAGGTCAAGGATTTTAATGATGAGGAATTGGTTGCATTGTACGACACCATTGGGCTTGGCGCTTTGAAATATTTCTTGCTCAGAGTTGACCCTAAAAAGAAAATGATCTTCAATCCGGAGGAGTCTATTGACTTCCACGGATTCACAGGTCCATTTGTTCAATATACCCATGCAAGGATAAAATCAGTTTTGAGAAAATCGACCATTGATACTGCATTCAAATCATTTCCAAGTCCATTGTTGAAAGCTGAAAAAGATCTGCTCTTATTGACAGAGCATTACGAAGTGGTGCTCAAGCAAGCTGCTGATGATTTTGACCCTTCTGTTATTGCTACTTATTTGTTTCAATTGGCGCAATCCTTCAATTCTTTTTATGCGGCGCTGAGCATTGGCAATGCTGAATCAGAGGAGAAAAAACAATTAAGGCTGAAAATCTCCAGCTTGGTGGCAACAATCATTGCCAGCGGGATGGATTTACTGGGCATAAAAGTGCCCGAGAAAATGTAATCTCTACATTTTCTCGGGCCTTAACCATAATCCCTAACCAGTTTATATTTTATCCACCGAATGGTCCACCGCTCACATTCCTGAATTGTTTCAGGCTTGGATCCATTTCGATTGCTTTGTTGCAAAGTGTAGCACCCTTGTTCTTGTCACCCATTTTGATATAACTCATGCCAATCATGTAAAGGGCTCTTGCTTCTTCCCTATCAAGGTACAGTACTTTATCCCAGTAATTGATGGCTTCTTTGTAATTTCCAAGGCTGTAGTAGTTGTTGGCAACATTGTTCAACAAATCAATATCACCAGGCCTTTTTTCCAATAATTTCAACAGCATCTCCATTCCTTTTTGTGGCATGCCTGCTGCGATATAGGAGTTGGAAAGATTTTCAACAAAATTGTTGTCAACCTTGTAGCCTTTCTCCATGGCCATTTCATAGTATTTAACCGCAGTCTTTTCATCGTTCATGGCAGAATAGGTCATTCCCAATTCATTCATCAACCTGTTGTTGGCGGTATCAATTTTCAATGCTTCAAGATAGTACCTGGCAGCAGCTTTGAAGTTGCTCATGTCTACCAGGGCCCTTGCGAACATGGTAGGAATTTCAACATTTTTAGGTTCCTCAACAAATGCAGCTTCGAGGTATTTGAAACATTGTGCAAAATCTTCTTTTTCATACATGCTCCTGCCTATCATGAAATTCACGCGCTTTCCGATATTAAGTGCCAATAACTTCTGACCATATTTGATGGCATCATCCCATTTGCGGAAATTGTAAAAAATCTCGGTAACTTTCTCCAAAGCTACTGCATCATTGGGTTGGGAGGCCAATACTGTGAGGAAGGACTGGCGAGCAAGATCAAATTGTCTTACTTCCAGCGCTTCAATACCAAGTGCCCTTTGGGCTTCAATCATGTTGGGGTTGACTGCAACAGCCATTTGAAGCAATTCTAGGGCCAATTTGTGTCGGCCGGCTTCCTGTTCAATCTTTGCTTTTTGGATGAGAACTTTTACACTGTCGTCTGCATTTTTTGCAAATGCACCAAATGTTGTAGCAATGGCAATAGCCAAAAGGAATAACTTTTTCATTAGGATGGATTTAGGTTTGGATTGATTCTTTTCAGAATACTTCCACCTAACGGAGGCAGAGATATTTTTATTTCATACAATTCTGTATTTTTTTGATTTATAGGGGAAATAACCGTGTTGTTTACGTAGTTTCCCGTACCCCAGTACTGTTTTTGGTCACTGTTGAAAATTTCCTGCCAGTCTTCTGTGGAATTTACACTTACCGTCCACCCTACCCTTTCTTTGGGTGTCATGTTCAAAACAACCATCAACTCCTCCTCAGCATTTTCCGTCATCCTCCTGAAACAAATGACAGATTCTTCGCGGTGATCCAAGTCATGCCAAGCAAACCCTTCCTGTTTGAATTGTTGTTTATATAGGGCGGGTTCCTGTTTCAAAAGATGTGCCAAAGCGCTGACACAGGCCTTCATTCCGGCATGGCTTTCATGTTCCAGCAAATCCCATCTCAGGGATGTTTTGTAATTCCATTCCTCTGTTTGGGCAAATTCATTGCCCATGAAAAGGAGTTTTGCACCAGGATGGGCAAACATGTAAGTATACAGCAACCTTAAGTTGGCAAATTTCTGCCATTCATCACCTGGCATTTTGTAAATCATTGGAGATTTTCCATGCACAACCTCATCATGGCTGAGGGGAAGCATGAAATTTTCATCATGATAATACATCATGCTGAATGTCAACTGATTTTGCTGAAATTGCCTGTACAAGGGATCCTGTTTGAAATACCGAAGGGTATCGTGCATCCAACCCATCATCCATTTCATTCCAAAACCCAGCCCGTCTGCATAGGTAGGCCTGGAAACACCGGGCCAATTGGTGGCCTCCTCCGCGATGGTTTGAACTCCTGTAAAATCCCGATAGACCATCTGGTTCATGTCTTTCAGAAAGGCAATGGCCTCAATATTTCCATTTCCCCCGAAATCATTGGGCTCCCATTCTCCCTCGTTTCTGGAATAATCCAGCTTGAGCATGGAAGAAACAGCATCGACCCTCAGGCCATCTACATGAAACTTGTCCAGCCAGAAACGGGCATTGCTGATCAGAAACGACCTCACTTCTCCTCGCTTGTAATTGAAAATATAACTGTTCCAGTCTGGATGATAGCCTTTTCGCATGTCTGCATACTCATAGGTATGGGTGCCATCAAACATAAAAAGCCCATGGCTGTCATATGGGAAATGGGATGGAACCCAATCCAAAATAACTCCTATTCCTTCCTGGTGAAAAAAATCGATCATGGCCATGAACTCCTCAGGGTTACCAAAACGGGAAGTGGGCGCAAAATATCCGGTACCCTGGTAACCCCAGCTTCCATCAAATGGATACTCCATGACAGGCATCAACTCCACATGGGTAAATCCCATTTGTTTTACATAAGGAACCAACCGCTGGGCAATTTGCCAGTAACTGAAATAAGATTCCTCATCAAATGGATCTGGCCTCATCCAGCTGGCGAGGTGGACTTCATAAACAGAATAAGGAGATTGGAGTGAATTGTGTTTTTCCCGGCTTTTCATCCAAGACAGGTCATTCCAGTCATATTCAAAATTCCAGGTAATGCTGGCAGTAAGGGGCTTTTTTTCCCAAAAATGGGCATAGGGGTCGCCCTTTTGCATGATTTTTCCTTCGAAACCATGGATGGAATATTTATAAACCTCTCCCCTTTTGCATCCAGGAATAAATCCCTCCCAGATACCGGATTTATCTAATCGTACAAAAAGAGGATGAATGCCATCCTGCCAATTATTGAAATTCCCTACAATACTTAGTTTTGTTGCATTGGGTGCCCAAACAGCAAAATAGGTTCCCGCAGTGTCCAAAACCTCCAATTGTTTGTTACCAAAAAATTGATAGGCATTGTAAAGAGTACCTTGTTGAAAATTCTTGATTGCCTCCTCAGTAAAAATCGAATAGTTCCAAACGGGTCCGGAAGTCTCCACAAAATGAACCTTCTCGTAAGGTATGGGACTATTCTCTTTTTCTTTGGAATGATGCATTTAGGAGGTTTAATTCTTCAACTCAAATATCTGAAATGACTTTGAAGGAATGTCAAGACCAGCTGGTTTTGTGATAATATTACCAGTCAAGGCATTTACAATTTGCTTTGAATCACTCAATATCTCCTTGAAACGTTCCATTGCAATAGATACCTCATCTGATGATGTATTGACAATACACATGAGTTTTTGTTTTTCATGCAGCCTGAAATAAACATACACCCCATTTTGTGGGATATATTGTTTGAGGGTACCTTGTTTGATGGCAGGGCTGTTCTTCCTGAAATTGGCCAACTGTTGAAAATAAGCAAAGGCCTCTTTTTCTTTTGAATCCAAAGAGGAAGAATTGAATTTGTCCGCTGGATCAACAGACCAACCACCAGGAAAATCCTTTCTCACGGCAGCATCATTGGGGTCCTTGTAATTCTTCATGAGAATTTCAGTGCCATAATAGACCTGCGGAATTCCCCGCATGGTCAGTAACATACCAAGGCCCATTTTGTATTTAGCCAGGTCCTCACCAACCATGGAGTAAAACCGGTTCATGTCATGATTGTCCAGGAAAATGCAGTTGGTCATGGGATCCTTGTAAAGCAAATCCTGGGATAAGGTCATGTAAACCTTGTTGATGCCTTCGGTCCATCCAAATGGCTGGTTCAGGCCATCATAAATGGCACTGTTCAATGGGAAATCAGTAACCCCCTTGATCTGGTGTTTAAATGTTGCATTGATGTTGTTTTGGGTGAAATAAGCACTGGCGGCAACAGTGTTTGTCCAGGCTTCACCAAAAACTGTCAAGGAAGGAAATTCTTTCAGCAATGCCGCGTTGATCGTATTCAGAAATTTTTCATCACAATATTTATAGGTATCAACCCTCCAGCCGTCAATGCCGAATTCTTCTGTAGACCAGATATTGCTTTGAATAACAAAATTGGCACAAAAAGGATTCGCCAGGTTGAGGTCTGGCAAATGAGGAACAAACCACCCGCCAATCATGATTTTTTTCTCTGAGGCAGCTGCATGTGGATCAATGAAAAGTTCTTCCCGGTGGTTGGCTCCTGTATAGGAAGGCCATTGGTTGAGCCAATCTTTCATGGGCAAATCCAGCACAGTATGGTGATACGATCCAACATGGTTGTAAACAGCATCCTGGATTATTTTCAATCCTTTCTGGTGTGCTGATTTGACCAGGTTTTTGTAGGCATCATTTCCACCCATGCGTTTATCAACAACATAATGATCCGTTATCCAATAACCATGGTAACCACTCATGATCCACTGGTTTTCCTGCATTTTGGGCATGTTGTTTTCCAGGATGGGTGTCATCCAGATAGAAGTGACTCCAATATTTTTCAGGTAATCAAGCTTTGATGCAACACCAGCCAAATCACCACCATGCCTGGCATAGGGATTGTTTCTGTCAGAAGCATTGTCTCTGAGATCATCAAATTGATCATTGCTGGAATCTGCATTGGCAAACCTGTCGGGCATGATCAGATAGATCAGGTCTGAGGCATTCACACCCTGGTGCTTGGCGCCACCCAGGGCTTTCTCCCTTTGCTTTAATTGATAATCAAAACTTTTTCCATTTGAAAAACTGAACTTGAATTTTCCAGGTTGGGCATTGGGGAGAATGATCAGGTCAATGAAAACATAATGTTTGTTTTCAGGCTGGGATACCTTTTGAATGCTAAGTCCATTGCCATTTACTTTAACGGATTGGGGCAAATCCTGATCGGAGTGCACCATCAGTTGAAGCCTATTGTTCTTCATTCCAACCCACCAATGGGTTGGGTAAATATTGATGGATTGAGTGGCAAAAGAATATGAAAAAACGAAGAATGAAAGGGCGAAAAAATAAAAAAATTTGATGGGTTGCATGTCAGTTTTTTTCTTCTTTGACAATGAGTGCACAAATGATTCCTGCCGCGATCAATAAGATTCCTCCTATGGTTACAGCCATCAACCGGTCATTGTTTAGGAAATTTTCCATGATGCTTCCAAAACTCAATGAGGCGATGATTTCTGGTAGGACAATGAAAAAATTGAAAATACCCATGTAAATGCCCATTTTCTGGGGCGGTATACTGCCAGCAAGGATGGTATAAGGCATTGAAAGGATGGATGCCCAAGCTATGCCAACCATGCCCATAGAGATGTATAACATGTTGGGTTGTTCGATCATGTTGACAGAAATCAACCCAAGGCCTCCAATGAAAAGACAGAAAGTATGGGTGAGTTTTTTTCCCATTTTTGAGACGATAAAGGGGATGGTAAAAGCAAATAGAAAAGTGATCAGGTTAAGGATGGCAGAGGTCGCATTGGCCAACTCCAACCCCTCAGTAAACCTGAGTGATGCAACAGAACCCTCAGCGGCATTGGCATCGCCACCAAAGATATTGACAGCAACACCGGTGCTGTAATAAAACCACATCAGGAAAAGACCTGGCCAGGTAAGAAACTGAACCAAGGCCAATCGTTTCATTTGAGCAGGCATGTTGATGATGGCCTCATATATCTCCTTTAAGATATTGCCATCAGCTTCTGACAACTGGTTTTCCTCGGGTGGATATTCTTTGCTTTTGAAAACTGTTATGAGTACGGCAATCAGGAAAACTGCAGCACCGATATAAAATGACCAAACAATATTCTCCGGTATGCCACCGTTTATTTTTTTTCTGGACACCCCAAACCATTCGACCAAAACCCGCGGAAGAAATCCGGCAATAAAAGATGCAGCACCAATGAACATGCTTTGCATGGCATAGCCAAATGAACGTTGCTTGTCATTGAGGTTATCTGCAACAAAGGCCCGGAAAGGTTCCATGGACACATTGATGCATGAATCTAATATCCAGAGGGTACCTGCTGCCATCCAAACTGTTGGGGAATTGGGCATGAAGAAAAGGGCTGCTGAACTAAGAACGGCTCCAATCAAAAAATAAGGCCTTCTTCTTCCCCATTTTGGATGCCAGGTCCGATCACTCAGATAGCCAATGACAGGCTGAACCAACAAACCAGTCATAGGGGCCGCAAGCCAAAGGCCTGGAATCTCTTCAGGTTGTGCACCAAGGAATTCATAGATGGCACTCATGTTGCCCATCTGCAGGCTCCAGCCAAATTGGATACCAAAAAAACCAAAACACATGTTCCAGATCTGCCAAAAACCGAGCGTAGGTTTACCCTTTTCCATTGAGGGATTAGTTGCATTTTGCATATGAAAGCAATTGGTTAATGTGTGTAAAATACACACAACCTAAATATACATAAAAGCTGTCAATTCAATGAAATGGTCAATATTTAGATTACAAAACCATCAGGGATTACTGCCCCTTTTTTGACAACGACGATGCCTTCTTTGATCGAATAAAGTTGATGTTCTGTATTGGCCAGGTGTTTACCACCATTGATGCGTACATCGTTTCCAATCCTGCAGTTTTTGTCAATGATTGAATTCTTGATATAGCAACGTTCCCCAATACCAAGTTTAGGGAGTCCATTGCTCACAGATGTATTCATCTCATCTAGGGTTTCATAAAAATCTGTACCCATGATGTAACAACTCACAATGGTAGAGCCATATCCGATTCTTGTTCTGATACCAAGCACAGAGTTTTCAACCCTTGAGGCATTGATGATGCATCCTTCAGCAACGATTGTTTTTTCAAGTGTAGTACCACTGATCTTTGCAGGAGGCAACATTCTTGCCCTTGTATAGATGGCTTTGTTGTTATCAAAGAGGTTGAATTCAGGAACATCCTGAGTAAGGGCCAGGTTGGCCTCGAAGAATGAGTGGATATTTCCAATATCGGTCCAGTATCCTTCATATTGAAAGCTGACTACATTGTGTTTGCTGATAGAATAAGGGATGATTTCCTTGCCAAAGTC
Organism: uncultured bacterium; assembly: GCA_903894575.1. Taxonomy (GTDB): domain Bacteria; phylum Bacteroidota; class Bacteroidia; order Chitinophagales; family Chitinophagaceae; genus Pollutibacter. Next base: position 36,578 of record CAITQQ010000242.1, on the reverse strand, counting down.
TGTGGCATCCTTGACTTCTTCCTGAAGAAGATCGAACAGAACCTGGCGACCAAAAATATAAATACCCATGCTGGCCAGATAATTCCTACCCTGTGTTTGCATGGTTTCACCTGTATCGCTCACCCAATCAGGCAACAATTCTTCCTTGGGTTTTTCAATGAAGGCCTCAATGATTCCTCCTTCCCCTTTTTTGAGGATGCCAAACTCTGTTGCTTCTTTGGCATTGACGGGAATTGTTGCGATGGATATATCAGCCTTGCTTCGGACGTGGTTGTCAATCATTTCCTGAAAATCCATCTGGTACAACTGATCTCCTGAAAGGATCAAGACATGACTAAAATCCTGTTGGTTGATATGTCTCAGGGATTGTCTAACTGCATCAGCAGTACCTTGAAACCATGTAGGGTTATCAGGGGTTTGCTCAGCGGCAATGATGTCTACAAAAGCGGAACTGAACGCACTGAAATGATATGTATTCTTGATATGCTTGTTCAGAGATGCCGAGTTGAACTGGGTCAAGACATACATCCTTCCGATATTAGAATTAAGGCAGTTGGATATGGGAATATCCACAAGCCTGTATTTGCCTGCAATGGGAACTGCTGGTTTGCTTCTTGTTGATGTCAAGGGGGACAATCTTGATCCTGCCCCACCACCGAGTATTACTGCTATTACGTTCTTGTCCATTGTCTGATTGAATATTGTCTAATTTACTGAAAACTTTGGTAAAGGGAAACATATTCCGCTGCACTGCGATGCCAACTGAAGTCTAAGGACATGATCTTTTCTCTTATACTGCGAAAAACTTCTTTTTGATTGTAAAGAGAAACTGCCCGGTATATACCATGAGTAATGTCACCCACAGCAGCGTGATTGTATGTGATGCCATATCCTCCAGGATCCCCAATGTCAATCACAGTGTCTTTGAGACCACCGGTATTTCTCACTACAGGAATGGTTCCGTATCTCATCGCATATAACTGGTTCAAACCACAGGGTTCAACCCTGGAGGGCATGATAAGAAAATCAGCACCGGCATACATCACGTGACTCAGTGTTTCATTGTAGCCAATGAATTCATTGTAATCGCCCTGTGCAATTGATTTTAGCTTTGTCAATTGGGCCTCGGTTTCTGATTCTCCATTGCCCAACACAAGAAAATTCATCTTTCTTCCAATGAACTTGAAACTGTCTGCAATGGCTTTCGGCAGCAGATCTGCACCCTTTTCCCCTACCAGCCTGCCAATAAAAATAAACAACGGTTTTCGGGGATCCAATCCGAATTTTTCACAGAGTATTTGTTTATTTCTTTCCTTACCGGAGTCAGCATCTTGGATTGAAAAATGTTCGGTAAGGTATTTATCGTGTGATGGATTCCAAACGGTATAGTCAATACCATTCAAAATACCGATGCATTTCCCTTTTTCATATTCAAACAACGGTTCCAAACCATTGCTCAATAAGCGGAGTTCATGGAGATAGGAATTGCTGACAGTAGTTACTTTCCAGGAACATTTGATGCCTGAAGCAAGCGGGTTGATGCTACCCTTCCATTCAAGCAACCCTCTTTTCCAGCTGTCCCATTGGGGGATATACAGGGTTTTATCCCAGCTGAAAGATCCCTGGTACTGTGCATTGTGAATGGTTAAAACATTGGGTATATGCTGTAGTCTTTTGAAAGCATAACAATGTTGCATCATGAAAGGAACAAGTGCAGCATGGTGATCGTGGACGTGAACCACCTGTGGCAGTGTATCCCATGCGTTCATCCAATGAACTGCTGCAATCTGAAAAGCACAGAAACGTTCAGTGTCATCATCATACCCATATACTTTCTCCCTGTCGAGCAAACCGTTGATATCGATCAGAAACAATTCAAAACCCTGTGCATTGGTTTTTTCTTTGATCACGGTATAATCGAACCACCAATGTCCAAGATTGGTGGAAGCCTTGTGCACCACTTCCCATTCATGAGCGTAAAGATATGCAGTCCTGTACATGGGCATGATAACCTTTGACTGATGCCCCAATTCATTTTGAAATCTGGGAAGCGATCCGACCACATCACCCAATCCACCTGCTTTGGCAACTGGATAACATTCTGCACTGATATGTATAATATCCATATTCGCTTGCATTGTTTTTTAAAATTACCACTAAAACAGTTCTGATTGTTGATAACAAAAAGTTTTGTAGGTAAATAAATATAATTATTTTGAGCCCTCATAAAACAACCTTCCATATGAACCAACAAACAAAGTGGTCTCAATTCGGTGTGCTGATCATCGTTTTCTTTTTCTGGGGATTTGTCGCTGCTTCCAACAGCATCTTCATCCCTTTTTGCAAAACTTTTTTTAACCTTGATCAGATCCAGTCACAGTTGATCGGTTCTGCATTTTATGGTGCCTATTTTTATGGATCCTTGATCCTTTATGTTTTCTCAACCATCACAGGGACGGACCTGTTGAACAAGATTGGCTACAAAAAAGGAATCATTTACGGATTGCTGATTTCTGTTGTAGGAGCGTTGGCCCTGGCATACATCAGTGGCTCTGGCACTGCTACATTTGGCCTGGTATTGGTGTCATTCTTTATCATCGCTTTAGGCTTCTCGCTGCAACAGACTGCTGCACAGCCTTTTGCCATAGGTTTGGGCACTCCTGAAACTGGTGCTCACCGCCTCAACATGGGAGGAAGCGTTAACTCATTTGGCACCTTGCTCGGTCCATTGGTTGTCAGTTATCTTCTCTTCGGAAGCCTTGACAGTGGCAAGTCTGCATCCATTGAAAACATACAGACGCTATATTTCTTCCTTGCAGGATTGTTCATCATTGCAGCCCTGATTTTCGCCTACGCAAAACTGCCCAAGACGACCTCAGATGAGAAGCTGGAAAAAAGCCCCAAGGCCATGAATGTTTTGTTGATCATCGGTGCCATCTTCCTTCCTGTGCTATTTGCGGACTGGGCAAAATCTGTTACCGGACTTGAAAAAAGCGTCATCATCAGCGGCTCATTGATCATCATCCTGGCTATTCTTTTCTGGACAATGGTTACTGCTAAAAAGAATCCAACCGGATGGGGTGCCATGGCTTACCCTCAGCTGGTATTGGGAATGATTGCCATTTTTATCTACGTTGGCGTTGAAGTAACCATCGATAACAACTTTGGTGCTTTGTTGAAGAAAAATGCTTTCGGCGGTAAAGAAGATTCTCAAATTTCCCATCTCATTTCTCTTTACTGGGGGTCAATGATGATTGGAAGATGGACTGGTGCAGTAAGTGTATTCAACTTCAGCAAAATGGTCAAGCGAATCCTGGTGATTGTTGTACCATTTGCAGCATTTGGATTGATTCTCCTTGTTAATATCATCAAAGGAAATGAAATCAGTGACTTTGCCATGTACCCGATCTGTATTGCCATTGCAGTGATTGCGTTCCTCTATGCTGAGGACAAGCCGGTTAAATTGTTGCTCACTGTTTCGGTTCTTGCTGCAATTGCCATGCTGATTTCCATCACCACCACTGGTATGCTGGCCAACTATGCTATCATCAGCACCGGCCTTTGTACTGCTGTGATGTGGCCTTGTATTTTTGCCCTTGCCATCAATGGAATTGGAAAATATACCAGCCAGGGTTCGGCATTCCTGATCATGATGATCCTTGGCGGAGCGATCATACCTCCTACTCAAGGTTCAATCATCGACCTGGATCCTTCCGGAGATGCCAATGTGTATACCTTCACCCAACTCTCTTATCTTGTGCCTCTGGCCTGTTTTGCTTACCTGGCATGGCATGCCATCCAAACAAGGTCTGTACTGAAAAAACAGGGCTTGGACGTTGATGCACAAGTTGCTGCATCCCATTAATTTGAACTGATTTATTTGTATCTTGGCAGCCACTGAAAAGTGGCTGCTTTTTTATAGATCGTTTCAAAAAGATAAAATGAGTGTACATCAACCTTTGGCCATTGGCATTGATATTGGAGGAACCGGAACAAAATTTGGAATCGTAGACAGGGACGGGAATGTGTTGTTCTCTGGAGAAATGTCTACCAAAAAGCACAAAGAGATTGAAGGTTTCATTGATGAATTGCATGGTCATTTGGGGGAGCTGATTGAAAAGGCCGGTGGAATTGGAAGAATCAGGGGCATTGGTGTTGGCGCACCCAATGGGAATTTTTATACCGGAACCATTGAATATGCGCCCAATTTACCCTGGAGTGGTATCATTCCCATTGCCAAGATGATGAGTGATAAATTCCAACTCCCTGTTACCTTGACAAACGATGCCAACGCAGCAGCCATCGGCGAAATGATGTACGGGGCTGCAAAGGGAATGCGTGATTTCATCATGATTACGCTGGGAACCGGCGTTGGAAGTGGAATTGTAGCCAATGGACAGTTGATATATGGCCATGATGGTTTTGCAGGCGAATTGGGCCATACTGTTGTGATTCCTGATGGAAGAATGCACCAGGGCACTGGGAAACGCGGGTCTTTGGAAAGTTATGCATCTGCCACTGGCGTAAGGCTGACAGCCCTGGAAATGCTCGAGAACAGTACCGAAGACAGTTTATTGAGAGCAGCTGACAAGGACACCCTTGATTCAAAAGTGGTCTACGATGCTGCCATCAAGGGAGATAAATTGGCCTTGGAGATATTTGAGTTCACCGGTAAAATCCTTGGAATGGCTTTGGCCAATGCGATCATGTTCAGCAGCCCTGAAGCCATCATTCTTTTTGGAGGCTTGACCAAATCTGGTGATTTAATCCTGAAGCCTACCAGAAAACACATGGAAGAAAACCTGATTCAGGTATTCCAAAACAAGGTCAAAATACTTGTCAGTCATCTGAAGGAGTCTGATGCTGCAATACTTGGCGCCAGCGCATTGGCCTGGGATAAGCAATAATACCTATTCATTCGTTTAAAACGGGATAAGGCAATCAGTTTGCCTGGAGCATGGCTTTTTCATTGGCCCATGCTGTTTTGCCGTAGCCTGGAATCACATGTTTTTCACTGTGGTATGATGACCGCACAAGTGGTCCACTTTCAACATAATCAATCCCTAACCCATAACCAATTTCCTTGTATTCATTGAATTCATCAGGATGAACAAATCTTTGAACAGGAAGGTGTTTTCTTGTTGGTTGAAGATACTGGCCAATGGTGACAACATCAATTCCATTGGCAGCCAAGTCTTTAAGGGTCTGGATGACTTCCTCTTTTTGTTCTCCCAAACCAAGCATGATGCCAGATTTGGTTCTCATGCCGCCTTGCTTTAGCTTTCTCAACACTTCCATGCTTCTCCAATACTTGGCCTGGATCCTTACTTTTCTGGTAAGTTGTTCCACCGTTTCAATGTTATGGGATACGACTTCAGGGGCTGCTTCAATGATTCGCTGGATTTGTTCATCAATCCCTTTGAAATCAGGTATCAAGGTTTCAAGGGTTGTATCTGGATTGAGTGATTTTACCGCTTTGATGGTATTGAACCAGATATTGCTGCCACCATCAGGCAATTCATCACGATCAACGGATGTAATTACCGCATGTTTTACTTTCATGAGATGAATGGCCTCTGCCACCCTTTGGGGTTCATCCCAATCAACTGCATCAGGCCTGCCAGTAGCCACTGCACAAAAACCACAACTTCTTGTACAAACGTTACCAAGGATCATGAAAGTTGCAGTACCTGCACCCCAGCATTCTCCCATGTTAGGGCAGTTGCCACTTTCGCAGATGGTATGCAATTTATGGGTATCAACAAGCGATCGAACATGTTTGTACCCTTCGCCAACAGGGAGTCTCACCCTTAACCAATCAGGCTTTTTTTGCTTTTGTTCAGGAACGGATCCTGCAGTATTCACATCACAACTCATGGGATAATTAAAGTGCGAAGGTACATCACTTGCGGTTACCAAAAACCAACCCAATAGATCCTGTAGGGAAAAATGACTTACCGGGATTGTCAACCATTTGGACAATTTTTTGAGCATAGTAGTCAAAGCCAAAACCAACTTCTATGGCAGAAACCACTTGGTTGAATCTTGCCCAGTCAAAGCGAAGACCACCCTTTGCGTAGGCACCAGGTGTAAATTTCATCTCATTCCATCCCCGCTGAAGACCGGTGCCTCCAATGATTCTGTCAGCACTCAGGAAAGTAGATCTTTTTGCCTCTGTAAACTTGATTTTCTCTGTTCCACCAGGTGCTGAAAACTCCATGTAATATGGTCGGGCAAGGCCAGCAGAAAAACCAGCTACTGCGATCGCATAAACAGCAACACCGTTTTTATTTCCTTTGCCGCCAATCAATCTTTGCTGTCCTACACCCAGTTTGAGTTGATAAAAAATATTTTGCTTACCAAAAACAAAAGGTCTGCCGAAAATGGCAAAACCACTGTTGGTAAACTCAGAACTGCTCTGCTTTTCCTCTTTTGGATGGTGCTTTTCTCCAAATTCAAATTGAAAAATCGATGATTTGTAGGGCGTTTTCATTTTACCCTTTTCAAACAGAATTCCATACCCATCATGATTGCTTTTGAAACTGAAATTGGCATGTTTAGCAAAGGCTGGTATGCCTTCCTCTTCATTCCTGATCATTGCATTGATCCTGTTTCGTTTTTCCAGCTTTTCTGACTGCTTTGAATCAGCTTTAGGAGCAGGTTGACGCTGTGCGGTTGCCAGCAGTACAATCAGGGAAAAGGAAAGGGATAAGGCTATTTGTTTCAACATGGTTGAGTAATGTTGTGTAAATTTATAAAAAAAAGCATGACTTCGACGGTAACTTATGCGGGAGAACTGAGAACTTTAGCAACCCATTTGCAATCTGACTCAAGTATTGAAACGGATGCCCCCACAGACAACCAAGGCAAAGGTGCCCGGTTTTCACCAACAGACCTCATTGGTACTTCCCTGGCAGCCTGCATGCTGACCACCATGGCCATTCGGGCAAAAGACCTGGAAGAACGATTAAAAGGAACCATTACCGAAACAGAAAAGATCATGTCCAATGCACCAAGGAAAATTGCGGGAATCAACATTCGCTTCACTTGGCCATCAGAACATGCCTTCACTGATGAGGAAAAACAAAGGCTGGAAACGATTGCATGGTCTTGCCCTGTAAAAGAAAGCCTTCATCCAGATATTCAACTTTCGGTAGATTTCAATTGGTAATTAGCAACATCCCCATGGGAAGGATTACGAGAATGATTCTTTCAAGAGTTGCACAAGGCGACTGACAGGAAGTCCCATAACATTGTAAAAATCACCCTCAATGGATTTGATGCCAATGACCCCAATCCATTCCTGGATGGCATAGGCACCTGCCTTGTCATAAGGTTTATAATTGTCTACATAGTGGATGATCTGTTCCTCTGAGAGCGGATGAAAACTCACATGGGTGGCATCATGAAAGACCTGTTTCTGCTTGTCATCCTGCACACAGACAGCAGTAATTACCTGGTGTTTTTTTCCAGACAACCGCTTTAAAATGCCCAGGGCATCTTCCCGGTCTACCGGCTTTCCGATGATCTCCCCTTCCAATACCACGATTGTATCAGCAGCCACGAGAATTGAATCAGAAAGATCAACTTTTTTGAGATCAAGCAAAGCCTGTATCTTTTTTTCAGCAATGGACATGGCGATATTGGCAGGGGTTTCCTCCGGGTCATAAGATTCGTCAGCATCTGACACAATCACATCAAAACTACATTCTGCCCACTCCATCAGCATTTTTCGTCTTGGAGATCCGGAGGCAAGTATCAATTTTTTCATGATAAAAAATAAAATGACATGGAAAGAATACCCACCAGCATGAGAAGTTTCAGTGCTTTGCTGATGTTGGCAAAATCAGCTGTCAACTGAGCATGATAAAGATTTTTCAACATGAAGCAAAACTGGATGATCATCGCGAATGATAGCGCATAAAAAGGCCAGGACCAGGAATTCAACATCGCATAAAAGGCAATGGCAGCCAAGAGTCCAACAAGGACGAAGATCCAAACAGCCACAAAGACTTTGGTAGATGGAATACCCCATTTGATGGGCATGGTTTCACAGCCAAAGCGCCTGTCACCCTCCATGTCTTCCATGTCTTTCACCACTTCCCTGATCAGCGAAACAATGAAAGCAAAGCCGGCATATACCAGGGTCACTTTATACAAACTTCCCAATGCAGCCTGGTTCAATTGCATGTATACCGTATCATTCAATCTTATTTCAGTAATGAACAATACCCCAACAACCCATGCGGTTAAAACAGAAATGATGATGTTGCCAATCAGCAATTGTTTTTTGAAAGTAGAAGAATAAAGCAACAACATCATTACACTCAAGAAATTAAGCCCCAACAGTAAAAGATTGTTCAGGTGCATCGCTACAATTGCAGTGAGAAAGAGACCTGCCAAAGACAAGACCAGGTGCAGCAACATGGCCCATCGCCTTTTGATCAGCTTGCCAAGAATCAACCTTTCTGGCTTATTGACATTGTCAATCTGGATATCAAAATAATCGTTGATGATGTAGCCAGCTGCTGCGATCAGCACAGATGCAACAAGCAACAAAAAGAAATCAGTTTCCTGCAAAAGTTGGTCAGACTGAACATTGTTTTTGAAATACGGGACAATGATCCGGTAATAAAACAGGGATTGTGTCAGTGCAATAAAAATAAGGTTGGGATACCTGATCAACTGAAAGAAACCCTTGATTTGTTGAACTCCTTTCATTTAGATGCTTTGAATATTGGTGGCAGCAGTCCATTTACCCTGCGTTCTAAGCGTCTTTTCTATGATATCCCTTGCGCATCCATTGCCACCTGATCTGGGCGAAATATAGTCCGCCAATTGCAATAATTCAGCCGCAGCATCTGCAGGACAAGTCTTGATGCCAACGGCTTCAAAAGCATCCAGGTCTGGAAGATCGTCCCCCATGAAGAGGGCAGATGATTTATCAATGCTCAAATCAGATAACAATTGATTGATTATCAATGATTTTTTAGGCGTGTTCTCAAAAAATAGTTCAATACCAAGTTTGGCTAATCTTTCTTTGACGGGTAAGGAAGATGACCCGGTAATTACAGCAACTTTCAAACCAGCTTTTACTGCATGTTGTAATGCATAACCGTCTTTGATATCCATCTCACGAATCCATTCACCATTGGGCATGACCAATATTTTTCCATTGGTCAAAACACCATCAAGGTCAAAAACCAATAATTCTACCTTTTTTATTTTTTCTAATAAATGCATACCGAATGATAACAAAGTTAATCTATTCGGGATAAATACCCCTGTCCCAAAAAGCGCTGCAGTATATTTGCACAAGAGCAGAACAACTATATATGACTACAGCACAGAAGCTGACCCTATTTTCCCTAAAATCAAGCATAAAAATAGCCTCCTTCTTTTCTTCTCAATGGGGGGCATCAGTTGCCTTCAATATTTTTTGTACCCCTTACAGAAAACCAAGAAACGTGGCACCACCCATTTTTCATCAGACAACAGCCATTGAGATTGAGGTTGATGGGCTAGCCATCCGTGGGTACCAATGGAACCCCGATGCAAAAAAGAAAGTCCTGATTTTACACGGCTTCGAATCAAGGGCATATAATTTTGACAGGTATATTACCCCATTGCTGGGAAAAGGATATGGTGTGATTGCCATGGACGGAAAAGCACATGGCAATAGCGAAGGAAAGACCACCACCGCACCAGAATATGCGGCGATGATCAAGGTACTGGAAGAAAAATTGGGCAAATTTGACGGCTTTATCTCCCATTCTTTCGGAGGCATTGCATTATGCCTGTACCAGGAAAATCATAATAATCCTGTAGCCAAAATGGTATTGATCGCTCCGGCGACAGAAACAAAATCTGCCATTGACCTGTTCAGCCATTTTTTTGGATTGGCGCCTAAGATCAAAGCATCTATATATGCCTATATAAAACAAAAATCAGGGAAAGATATATTCCACTATTCTATTAACAGGATTGCTCCCAAGCTGACCAATTCTATTCTCTGGATACATGATAAGGATGATGACATCACCCCCCTTTCGGATCTAAAACCCTTGTTGGAGCTATCACCTGCCAATATAGAGTTCATGATTACTGAAGGACTTGGACACAGAAAAATATACAAAGACCCGGTTGTTATAAAAAGGATAATTGATTTCATTTAAGAACAGATTTGTTAGAATTCATTCGCTTTATCTTATTATTGCATCGTGATGGACATCGATCCATGGATTAAAAACCCAGTCAATCGAGTCAACAATTGGTGAGATAACTTATCAGAAGAGAAAGAAAAAATGGCAAAAAACCTACTTATAGTTGAGTCCCCGGCCAAAGCAAAAACCATTGAAAAGATTCTTGGTAGTGACTTTGAAGTGAAAAGCTGTTTTGGTCACATCCGCGACCTTGAGAAGAGTGAAATGGGTATTGACATCAAAAAAGGCTTTAAGCCCAGGTATATCGTTCCCGAAGAAAAGGAAAAAGTGGTCAAGGAACTGAAGCAAATCGCAAAAAAATCTGGTGAAGTATGGCTCGCAACGGATGAGGACCGTGAGGGAGAAGCCATCAGCTGGCATCTTTGTGAAGTATTGGGTCTTGATCCGGTCACGACAAAGCGCATTGTTTTCCACGAAATCACCAAACCGGCAATCCGTGCTGCGGTTGAAAAACCAAGAACCGTCAACATGAACCTTGTCAATGCACAGCAGGCAAGGCGTATTCTTGACAGGATTGTAGGATTTGAAATATCCCCCATCCTATGGAGGAAAATGAGCATGAGGGGCAACCTCAGTGCAGGCCGTGTTCAAAGTGTTGCGGTGCGTTTGATTGTTGAACGTGAAAGGGCCATCAATGGATTCACTGCCACTGGAAGCTTCAAGGTAGAAGGTTTCTTCAAGGCAAAAGACATCAACGGCAAACAGGTTATCTTCAAGGCAGAAGGCGCTAAAAAGAATACACAGCAAGATGCTGAGCAGTTTCTACAAGGCTGTATTGGTGCTGGATATACCGTGAAGGATGTACAAAAGAAACCGGCCAAAAAATCACCTGCTGCACCATTTACCACCTCTACCCTTCAACAGGAAGCCAGCCGAAAGCTTGGATATGGGGTGAGCAAGACCATGCTTATTGCACAGAAACTTTATGAAGCTGGTCATATTACCTACATGAGAACTGACAGTGTTTCATTGAGTGAAACTGCCATGGGTGATATTTCCAAGCAGATTACCGACAGTTATGGCAAAGATTACCTTCAGGTAAGAAAATTCAAAAACAAGAACGAATCAGCACAGGAAGCGCATGAGGCCATCAGGCCAACCTATATGGATAAACCGACAGTGGATATCGCTGATGGTCAGCGCTTGTATGAACTGATCTGGAAGAGAACCATGGCCTCACAAATGGCTGATGCCGAGCTTGAAAAAACCATTGCTGAAATAACCATTTCCACCCAACAGGAACTACTCAAAGCAGAAGGTGAAGTGATGAAATTTGAGGGTTTTCTAAAGGTATACAACGAAAGCAGGGATGATGAAGATGAAGGCGAAGAACCGTCTACTGAAGGCATGCTCCCTCCATTGGCCAAAGGTCAACAGCTTGAATTGAATGAAATGCTGGCCACAGAGCGCTTTACACGAGCTCAGCCAAGGTATACAGAGGCATCATTGGTAAAGAAAATGGAAGAGCTTGGCATTGGCCGTCCCTCAACCTACGCCCCCACGATTTCAACCATTCTCAAAAGAGGATATGTTGAGAAGAGAGATAAAGATGGTGTTAAGAGGGATTACCGTGTACTGAAGCTCAGCAACAATACGATCTCTAAAGCCATAGAGCAAGAAAATACCGGTGCAGAAAAATCCAAATTGTTCCCTACTGACCTTGGGTCTGTGGTAACTGATTTTCTGATCCAGTATTTCGATCAGGTTCTTGATTATGGCTTTACTGCCAAGATTGAGAATGAGTTTGACAGCATTGCAGATGGCAACGAAGATTGGGGAAAAATGCTGAAGGATTTCTACGCGCCTTTCAAAAAGGATGTAGACAATACCATGGAAACAGCTGAACGCATCAGCGGTGAAAGAGAACTGGGCCATGAAGCAACAACAGGCAAAAGGGTAATTGCCAGGATGGGACGTTACGGCCCAATGGTGCAAATAGGCGAAACCACAGAAGAGGAAAAACCACGGTTTGCCAAACTGAAGGCCGATCAAAGCATTGAGACCATCAACCTGGAACAGGCCATGGAGTTGTTCAAACTACCCAGGGTTCTTGGTGATTTTGAGAACGAGCCAGTGCAGGTCAATATCGGAAGATTTGGACCTTACCTCGCCCATGACAAAAAGTTTTATTCACTTTCAAAAGAATATGACCCTTACGAAATTACACTTGATGTTGCCATTCCGCTCATCTCGGAAAAGCGAAAAGCAAAGGATGAACGAACCATCAAAATCTTCGAAAAGGAAAAGATCCAATTGTTGAAAGGGCCTTACGGACCATACATCAAGAAAGGGTTGAAGAACTTCCCCATTCCAAAGGAGAAACAAGAGAATGTTCAGGACCTCAGTATCGAGGAAGTGCAGGCTATGATTGAACATGCGATTGCCAACCCTACCCGTGGTAAAAGAAGAGCACCAAAAAAATAATTGAAAAGGATCGGTTGATGATCAACACAACAGGAGAAATCAATGCATTGCTGAATCTTATTGAAGATCCTGATGATGAAGTATACCAAACCATTACCAAACGATTCATTGGTTTTGGGCAGGATGTCATTCCAGTGCTGAATGAATTTCAAGAAATGACGGATGACCCCCTGCAGGTAGCAAAAATCAATTCCATCATTTCCCAGATTTCAATTTCCTGTCTTGAAAATGCAATAACGGATTGGTTGAAGAGTGAAGACCAGTCAGTGCTGGAAGCCTCGTTGTTCATTACAGCCTATCTTAATCCTGAGTTTGACAGGGATCGTTTGTTTTTCGAGGTTGAAAAAATCAGAAAAACCATTTGGCTTGAAATGAATGATTATCTGACTCCATTAGAGGAAATCAATATCCTCAATAAAATCATCTTTGGACATTACAACTTCAAAGGTTTGGAACTGGATCATGGATCAACGGCTCATTTTGACCCTTCCCTTTTACTCACCAATAAGGTTTCGAATACATTTCCATTGGCTTCATTGTACCTGATTGTAGCTGAAATGCTTGGCCTTACCATATCACCGGCTGATATCCCCAAACAAAACCTCCTTTGTTATGTCGAAGAAGGCAGTTCCATCATCAGCATGGAAGGCAGCGATATCCTCTTTTATATTGACCCGCTGAATGGACAAGTATATACCCATCTCGATGTCCAGAATTATGTAAAAAAAATGAACCTTGCCCACCCGCCTGTAACCTATTCACCATCCAACGCAAAGAACTTTGTTCAACGCTGGCTCAGGGAAATTGCCAAAGCAGAGCAAATAAAAGGTGAGGTTGAACGCCATAAGGCTCTGCTGCTGCTTATTTCAGCTTTAGATGATTGATTTTTTATAGGCCATCCTGCAGCGACAAATTTGTTTTGGCTAATTTTATCCAAAAGATTTGCATGACCATCTCCTGGAATGATTTTGAAAAAATTGACATCCGATGTGGGACGATTGTATCCGTCAACCCCTTTGAAAAAGCATTAAAACCCGCTTATCAACTGGAAATTGATTTTGGAACATTGGGCATCAAACGGTCTTCGGCCCAAATCACCCACCATTATACCACTGAATCTTTGATGGGAAGGCAGGTGATGGCTGTTGTCAATTTTCCGCCCAAACAAATCGCCAACTTTTTCAGTGAATGCCTGGTCTTGGGTGTCTATGACAGCAACAACCAGGTTGTGCTGCTGGAGGCTGGTATGAAAGTAGAAAATGGTGCAAAAATTGGGTAGAAGGAATTTGACCATAAAATCATCAAATTCAATACCTTTCAAAGGAAATTCAACTTATTTTCGTAGATATGAAAAAGTTCAGCCTAGCCCTTACCCTGCTGATGGCAATGATTGCCTGTGAAGAGAAAAAAGATGTCAAAAAACCTCAGGATGGGTCCAAATCTGGTCCGGTTTCTGTTGAGGCAATTGTTATCAAGCCCACCACCGTTTCAACGTCCATTGAGGTGGCTGGTAATATTCTTCCCTATGAGCTAACCGAGATCCGGCCTGAGATTTCCGGAAGGGTCATCCAGCTCAATTTCAAGGAGGGTTCAACTGTTGCCAAAGATCTGTTGCTGGTCAAATTATTTGACGGAGACCTTCAGGCACAACTCAAAAAATTGAAAGTGCAGTTGCAAATCGCGGAAAAAACAGAAGAACGCCAAAGGGAACTCCTTAAAATCAGTGGTATCAGTCAACAGGATTATGACCTCAGTCTTTTGCAAGTCAATAACATCAAGGCTGACATAGAACTGACCATGGTAAATATCGGAAAAACGGAAATCCGTGCACCTTATGCGGGTAGGATGGGGCTTAGGAATATCAGCCTTGGCGCATACATCACCCCAGCCAATATTCTTACAACCCTCAGCCAGGTCAACATGAAGAAAATAAGCTTCAGCATTCCTGAGAAATACAGCAATGACATCAGACCAGGCATGTCGGTTGATTTTGGCATTGAAGGAAAAGAGGGCACATACAAAGCCACCATTTTGGCTTCAGAAACTGTGATTGAATCTGAAACCAGAAACCTCAAAATTCTCGCAACCATCAACGATGGAAAAAATAACCTTGTGCCAGGGTCCTTTGCAAAAGTTGGCCTCACCCTTGGTGCCAACAATGCTGCCGTCATGGTTCCCTCACAATGCATTGTTCCAAGTGCCCGCACAAAACAACTCTTGATTTACCGCAACGGTACACCTGAATTTGTGAGCGTGACCACCGGATTGAGGAATGCTGATAACGTTCAAATCACCAGCGGGCTTCAACCAGGCGATACGGTCATCACCACAGGCCTACTGTTCATCAGAAAGGATTCTAAAGTGAAACTCAGTAAAGTAAATTAGTAACAAACCAACCCTGGCCCAATGAATCTTTCTGAATTAAGCATTAAAAGACCAGTTTTTGCAGTTGTATGCAGCATTGTCATCATCATTTTTGGTGCCATCGGCTATAGTTTTTTGGGTGTCAGGGAATACCCAGCCATTGATCCTCCCGTGGTCAATGTAAGGACCAGCTATGTAGGAGCGAATGCAGAAATCATAGAACAACAGGTAACAGAACCCATTGAAAAAGCCGTAAACGGTGTTGAGGGTGTAAAGAACATCACTTCTTCAAGTTCACAGGGCAGCAGCAGCATCACGGTAGAATTTGAATTGGGTGTTGACCTTGAAAGGGCAGCCAATGATGTCAGGGAGAAGGTTTCACAGGTAGCAGGAAGACTGCCCCAAGATATAGACGCACCACCTACTGTAGCCAAACAAGACTCTGATTCTGATCCGATTGTTTTCATACAGATGCAGAGCAACAAAAGGACCATGCTCGAACTATCGGACCTGGCAGAAAACATTGTGCAGGAAAGACTGCAAACGATTCCCGGCGTCAGTGGCGTAAGTGTTTTCGGACAACGCCCCGCCATGAGGATTTGGTTTGACCCAGTAAAGCTTTCTGCCTACAAACTCACCATCCAAGATGTAAAATCAGCCCTTGACCGCGAAAACATAGAATTGCCTGGTGGAAAGGTTCGTGGGAACACCACCGAGATGACCGTAAAGGCCTACGGTAAACTCACCTCAGAAGAAGATTTCAATGACCTGATCATTCGGCAGACTGAAGGCAGAAGCATCCGTCTCAAAGACATCGGTTATGCCATCATCGGACCTGAAAATGAAGAATCTGCTACCAGGAAAAACAATATTCGGTCAGTGAACCTCGGTGTGGTGGCCCAGCCAGGATCCAACCAGGTTGCCATTGCTGATGAACTGTACAAACGGCTTGATGTCATCAAAAAGGATTTGCCTGCCGACATTATCCTTGAAGTGGGATACGACAAAACACAGTTTGTAAGGAAAGCCATCACAGAAGTGAATGAAACACTGATCATTGCGATTTTGCTGGTGGTCATCATCATTTATCTGTTTTTCAGGGAATGGTCTATCGCCTTCCGGCCTTTGATCGATATTCCTGTGGCGCTTGTAGGTGCATTCTTCATCATGTACATCGCAGGATTTTCCATCAATGTTTTGACACTCCTGTCTTTGGTGCTCGCCACGGGATTGGTGGTGGATGATGGAATTGTGGTAACGGAAAATATTTACAAGAAGATTGAACAAGGAATGGACAAGTGGAAGGCGGCAAGAGAAGGTTCGAAAGAGATTTACTTTGCTGTCATTTCAACCTCGATCACCCTGGCCATTGTATTTCTGCCAATCATCTTCCTTCAAGGATTTGTAGGCAGGCTGTTCAGGGAGTTTGGAATAGTTGTTGCTGGTGCAGTATTGATTTCAGCCTTCGTTTCCCTATCACTGACACCTGTATTGAACATCTACCTGACCAAGAAAAATGTACACAAGCATTCATGGTTCTACACCAAATCTGAACCTTTTTTCAGAGGCATGGAATCCGGTTACCAACGCTGGTTGGCTGCATTCATGCGCCAAAGATGGATTGCCTTTGTCATCGTTCTTGCCTGTGTCGGTGCCATTTATTTTGTTGGAGCAAAACTTCCCTCTGAGTTAGCACCTTTGGAAGACAGGAACAGGCTGAGAACCAGTATCCTTGCTCCTGAAGGAACAGATTTTGATTATATGGACCGGGCGGTGTATGACATCACTGAGAAGATCATGGATTCAGTCCCTGAGCGCTATGTGGTCTTGTCTTTTGCACCCAATTTCTCTGGGTCTGGTGGGGCCAATGCTGCCTCCATTAGCATGGGTCTTGTGGATGCGAGTGAAAGAAAACGCAGCCAAAATGAAATTGCGCAGAGCATGAACAAAATGTTCAAGGACTACACTGACGTGAGGGTGCTTGTCTTGCAGGAACAGACCATTTCAGTTGGACAATCCAGCAGGGGCCAGTTGCCAGTACAATTCGTTTTACAGAACCTCAACTTTGATAAACTCAAAGAAAAGGTTCCAATGTTCATGGATGAGGTGGTGAAAAGTCCTGTTTTTCAAGGAAATGATGTCAATTTAAAATTCAACAAGCCTGAATTACAGGTGACCATAGACAGGTTGAAAGCCGGAGAACTCGGCATTTCAATCCTTGATATTTCCAATACACTTCAACTTGCATTGAGTGGAAGAAGGTTTGGTTATTTCATCAGAAACGGAAAGCAATATGAAGTCATCGGTCAGGTAGACAGAAAGGACAGGGATGCGCCACTGGACCTCAAATCCTTTTATCTGCGCAGCAAAACTGGACAACTGATTCAGCTTGACAACCTTGTAACCATATCTGAAACCGCCACTCCCCCAACCATTTACCATTACAACAGGTTGAAGAGTGCCATTGTTTCTGCAGGTTTGGCCAATGGAAAAACACTTGGAGATGGCATCAAAGAGATGGAACGGATTTCAAAAAAAGTATTGGATGAATCGTTTACTACAAGCCTCAGTGGGTCTTCAAGGGATTTTGCAGAGAGTTCCTCCAACACCCAAAATGCCTTCCTGTTAGCACTGGTATTGATCTTCCTCGTGCTGGCTGCACAGTTTGAAAGTTTTGTTGATCCATTGATCATCATGATTACTGTTCCCCTGGCCTTGGCCGGTGCTGTAATCAGTTTGTCTGTTTTTGGGCAATCGCTGAATATTTTCTCTCAGATTGGTATCATCATGCTGATTGGGTTGGTTACCAAAAACGGTATCCTGATTGTTGAGTTCGCCAACCAGCAAAGAGAAAAAGGCATGAACAAGATCGATGCAGTGCTGGATGCTTCTGTAGCACGATTAAGACCTATTTTGATGACTACCCTTGCCACAGCCCTTGGTGCCTTGCCTATTGCATTGGCATTGGGATCTGCAGGAAAAAGCAGGATTCCGTTGGGCATTGTCATTATTGGTGGCCTGATGTTTGCATTGGTGCTGACCTTGTTTGTAGTGCCTGCGCTGTACAGTTATATTTCTAGGAAAAAAAGAGCTACCCATGAGAATTAAAGCAGTGTTGTTGAGTCTTCTGTTTGCCAATGCAGTTTCATCGCAGGACAGCAGTTTTACCGCAAAGGAAGCCGTTGACATGGCATTGAAACAAAACCTCGATATCCAGATTGCTTCAACCGATCTGGATATTGCAAAGTCCAACAATAACTGGGGAAATGCTGGCGGGCTTCCTACTGTTGCAGGCAATATCTTCAATACAGAAGCAGTTTCCAATATCAACCAAAAATTGGCCAATGGCAGCAGCATTGAAAGAAACAATGTTTCCAACAGCAGCATCAATGCCAACCTGGCCATCAGTTGGAGAATTTTCAATGGCATGCGGGTAAGGTCTACCATGGAAAGATTTGAAGCCATGGAGAAGATGGGCAGCATCGCTGTCACACAACAGATTGATCAGGTCATTTTTGATGTATTGAATATTTATTACAACCTGATTCGTTTGAACAAACAGGTCATTGCCACCAAAGCCATCATCGATTTATCAAAAGAAAGATTGAAGATCGCTGAAACCAGGTTCAATGTGGGCAATGGTGCTAAAACAGACATGCTGCAGGCAAAAATTGACCTGAATGCGCAAGAAGTGAATCTTCAGAACATCTACAAACAGGTGGCCAATACAAAGGCTTCAATGAATGCCTTGCTCAAGAAAAATGCTGGGGACGCATTTCATCCCAAGGAAGATCAGTTCAGCATCCCTTCCATTGAGTACAATGCGCTTGTTTCAAAAATCGACCAGCAAAACCCACAATTGCTGATGGCACAACAGGAGAAACTGAACCTGATGATTGAAAAAAAGATCATCAGTTCTCAAAGGATGCCTTCAGTATCACTGAATTCAAATACTGTGTTAAACAGGTCAAAATCAACTGCCGGATTCTTTCTTACCAATCAGACCTTTGGGCCAAACATCGGATTGGGTATAGGAATTCCTATCTTCAATGGTAACATCAACAAGACCCAACTCAAAGTCAATAGCATTCAACAGAAAAAGCAGGACTTACAAACAGAACAGCTGCGCGCTTTATTGCAAAGGGATTTGCTGATTGCATTCCAGGAATACCAAAATGCTGTTTCAGTTTCCAAGGTTGAAGAGAGCAATGTAAAACTGGCTGAAGAAAATAATTTCATTTCTACAGAACGCTTCAAAAAGCTACAAAGCAATTCTATTGAATTGAGGCAGGCACAGCTAAGCCTGATTGAAGCACAAGATCGTTATATCAATGCCCAATACAGGGCACAAATTGCGGCAACAGCTATTCGATACATCACAGGTGAGATAAGCAAGCAATAGGGCTTATTTGCCCAAATGATAATGCTTGAATGCCATGGGCAAAAGGTCTGATGGTGTTTCAAATTCAAATACTTCCCCTGCTGATCCAGTCAGCAACAACCGCATGGGTGTGTTGAACCTCGACTCAAATTCAACCAAAGCCTGTCTGCACATGCCACAGGGTGCAATGGGTTCTGAAGTATCCACCGTATCGCTCTGATAAGTGATGGCCATGGTTTCAATGGGTAGACCTGGTGAAATGGATGAGACTGCAGCAAGCAGTACCCTTTCTGCACAGATACCAATGGGGTAAGATGCATTCTCCTGATTGGTACCCATCACCAGTTTATCATCCTGCATGCGGGCAACAGCACCAACCCTGAAGCCTGAGTAAGGGGCATAGGCTGTTGCGGCCACTTCCCTTGCCCGAAGGACAAGATCATTGTCTGCATCGTTCAATGCTGATGCGTTGGCGTGAACCTTGAAACTGACGTTGATGTTTCTGGTATCCATAGGTTGGGGTTAAGGGTGTTTATTTGATGGACTTGAAAATCCTGTTCCATCTTGGGCCATTCTGCCAGCTGAACCAGATCATGGAAGCCTTGCCCACAATATGGTCTTCTGGAACAAAACCCCAGAACCTTGAATCCTGAGAATTGTGCCTGTTGTCTCCCATCATCCAGTAATAGTTCATTTTGAATGTATAGGAAGTTGAAGGTTTTCCATTGATCAATATCTTTCCATCACGCTCTTCCCATTCATTGTTCTCATAGACATCAATCACCCTTTTGTAGAGTGCAATATTCTTTTGGTTAAGCTCAATTGACTTTCCTTTTTGGGGAACCCACAATGGACCGAAATTGTCTTCGCTCCACTTGAATTGTGCCGTATCATAAGGGAAAGTATTGCCAAAACCGCTTGAATTCAGGTCTGGCATGATGGAGTCTTTCACTACAAATGGAAAAGATTCAACCTGTTTCAATTGTGAAGGAGTAAGGGTAAGCCGATAGGTATTGGGCTTGTCCTGCATTTGCATGAGATCGCGTTGCTCTGGATCTTGGGGATCAATGTTCAATTCATTTTTGATGAATTCATCAGAAAAGAAACCATTGCCGTTAAGGGTAACATAATAAGGCATTTCAGAAGCTGGTGGTATGGGGTTGATTGTATTGGATACATACAATGTGCCGTTTCTGATGAACAAGGTATCGCCAGCAATGGCAACACAACGTTTGATGAAATTTTCCCTTTTATCCACTGGTCTTGAAATGATGTCATCTCTTTCGGCCATCAACATATCCCTTGTACCGCCCCTGGATTCATAGGCGCGGAGGTAGTCATAATAATTGATCTCAGACTGAAATTCCCTGATGACCGTATCCCCTACAGGATAGTTGAACACAACCACATCATTCCTCTCGATGGGCTTTGCAAAAAAGCGGTTGTAGGGAAGGCTGATCCATTCGAGGTAAGATTTTGAAGTGCCGATTGGAAGTGTATGGTGCACGAATGGAAAGGCAAGGGGTGTATTGGGAATCCTTGGACCGTAACTGGTTTTGCTGACAAACAGAAAGTCGTTGACCAGCAAGGTTTTTTCCATTGAACCAGTAGGGATAACATAGGCTTCAAAAACAAAGGTGCGAATGATGGTGGCGGCAACGATGGCAAAAACTGCCGCATCAATCCATTCCCTTGTGGCCGATTTCTGATAATTCTTTACAACAGGAATACCTGCATACCGCTCGTTTTTGGAGAATCCGAGGTAGGGAAAATAAATGAAAGGAATGAATACAGTTGCTGCGTGGTGCAGGACAGAAAACCTACCAAAATGCTCTACAAATTTGATGCAAAGCCAGATGGTCACAAACTGACCTGCGATGGGAATAAGCTGAAAGAAAAACCATTGGGTTTTCAACTCCATTTTTTTAACCATCAGCCATGTATTGTAAAAGGGCACAAGCGCCTTCCAGCCATCGAGTCCGGCTTTTTTAAACATCCCATAAAGTCCTGCATGAAATCCTACAGTAGCAACAATAAAAATCAACCAACCTATACCCATTGTATTATGCTTTACGTGTTCAAATGTAGCATAAAACAAGGATTTAAAAACGATGGAATGGTAACTGTTTGAATTTTAACATGGATGGCAGATTGAATGGATGAATGCTGCTTCAGGCCATCATGACAACAGTTTACATAGAAGAAACGGCAGAAACTTTGCGGGATGGTTTCATCATTACGTCTTTGACTGTTGCATCTATATCAAGAAGAGAAATATCAAGCTCATCACAAGCAGCATTGGCAGATTCAGTGCAAAACCTCAGGGCTGTCCAAACATGATCAATCACCACTTCGTCAATCTTTGTAAAGCCTGTAGCATGGAGGCATTCCCAAGTGCAATCCCTGTTGAGATCACTGACAATTTTAGACGTTGGTTTTGGATAAGCGATCCAAAGTTTTCCTTTTGAACGCAATGCAGGAAGAACATCTTTGAGAATCAGGGAAAGTTGATTGTAATTCAATGCAAAAACCAAAGCAAAATCTATCTTTCTGCTCTTCAGCAATGGCGTTACGTTTTTGGCAAAGGAGAGTTTGGTAAAAAACTTTTCCAATGTGGAAGGAATTCCTTGAACAAGAACGTTCTTTTCCTCACAAAGCTGGAGCCTGTCAAAAATGTTGATGAGCATTTGTTGGAAGTTTTGGTTTGGGTTGACAAAATTAACATTTTTTCCACATATTTAAAGCATCTTTAAAAAGAATTTAAAGGCTATGCAGAAAGAAGAATAAATCTTAAAAGTCCTGGCTGTTTCGCCTTGCTTTTCTCTTGTCGCGGTTTTTGAAAATAGGCACTTTGCTTTCGCTGCCAGAAAGAAGTCTGCCGATATTTTTCTGGTGTGTGAGGATAACAAGCAAGGCAACGGCAATGGCAAAAATCCTGTAAGCAATATTGTCTACATTAAAAATGATCAATATAAAAACCGGAAAAGCCATGCTTGCCAATATAGAACTCAAGGAAACAAATCGGGTAAGGTAAAGCACAACAAGGAAAATGGCCACGCAGCTCAAGGCTGTAAGGGGTGAAATGGCGATGATCAGTCCAAAAAGGGTGGCAACACCTTTGCCTCCCCTGAATTCAGCCCAAATGGGAAATATATGACCAATCACTGCTGCAAGACCAAGCCCAATCTGAAAATTGGTTCTTTCAAATTCATTGGTAATGTAATAAGGCAAAAGCAATGCCAACTTAACCGCAACCAAACCTTTGAGCATATCAAGGATCATGACGAAGCTACCCCATTTTGAACCGAGCACCCTGAAAGTATTGGTAGCACCGGCATTGCCGCTGCCATAATCCCTGATGTCAATATTGAATTGGGTTTTGCTGATGATGACCGATGTTGGGATAGACCCAATCATGTATGCCAATATGATCAATAAGATTTCGTTCATCTAATATTTTTGGCTTTAAGGGGAATACAAATTTAATAAAAAATTAATAAACCACCTTTTCTGAGGTGTTAAAACTCCTTTTTAAAGGCCAAAGCAATCCATCCATTGTCACTGTATAGGTTGGTAGGTTTGCCAAACATTGGTGTAAATACTGCTTCAATATCCTCCTGGTCAGCTGCCAATAAACCACTGATCAACAGAAAACCATCAGGTCTTAACAGCTTGGACATGGATGAAGCATGTTCCAACAGTACATGTTTATTGATGTTGGCCAGGAGTATATCACATGGGCTGACATCAACCAGGTTTTCTGCAAGGGAAACCTTGATGTTGCGGGCAGCATTCAATTGGATGTTCTCATTTACATTGGAAATGCTCCAATGATCATTGTCTATCGCTTCTATTGAAGATGCGCCAAGCCTTTCAGCAAGGATGGCCAGAATACCTGTGCCGGTTCCAAAATCAAGCACTTCTTTCCCCGTGAAATCCATTTCAAGCATGCCCAGCATCATCATCCTGGTGGTGGCATGATGGCCTGTGCCAAAGCTCATTTTGGGTGTGATGAGAATCTCATGTTCAAACCCTTCCAATGGAGGATGGAAATGAGCCCTGACATGAATCTTACCGGGAAGAATGACAGGATCGAAATTGGATTCCCAGCTGGAATTCCAGTTTTCTTCCTTTAAAACAGCGTTGGTGTACTTTATGCTTAATTCAGCACAAAGTGCATCAAGGGCTGATAGATCCACCTGTCCTTCTGTCGCATAGGCTTTCAAACCGGTTGCTGTTTCTTCCATTCCTGAAAAACCCAGATCTGGCAACAATGCCACCAATACATCACTTGTTTCAGGACTGATCTCGTTAAAATGAATTTCTAAATATGTCATCATGAAAAAAGCCGGCTAAAAGCCGGCTGATTTAATATTAGTTGGAGGATTGTTCACCACCATTCTGATTAAAATCAGGTTTTGGTATCAATACTTTCCTGCTCAATTTGAATTTACCTGTCTTCTGGTCAACACCGATCAATTTAACCCTGACCATATCTCCTTCTTTGAGGATACCATCAAGTGTTTCAAGGCGTTTCCAGCTCACTTCACTGATGTGAAGCAATCCTTGTTTGCCAGGCATGAACTCAACGAAAGCACCATAAGGCATCACAGACTTGACTTTGGAATCGTACTCATCTCCAACCTCAGGCATGGCAACAATGCCCTTGATCCAGGCAACTGCCCTGTCAAGACCCTCTTTGGCTGGGCTGAACACGCTTACTTCACCTTGGTTACCCACTTCCTCAATGTTGATGGTGGTACCAGTTTCGCGCTGGATTTCCTGGATGATTTTTCCTTGTGGTCCGATCACTGCACCAATGAATTCCTTATCGATAAACAATTTCTGCATTCTTGGAGCATGTGGCTTAACCTCAGGCCTGTGTGAAGGCATGCAATCATACATTTGATCGAGGATATGCAAACGACCATGTCTTGCCTGTTCAAGGGCAGCCATCATGGTTTCCATGCTCAAGCCATCAATCTTGATGTCCATTTGGATACCACAGATACCATCGCGGGTACCGGTAACCTTGAAGTCCATGTCACCAAGATGATCTTCATCACCAAGAATGTCTGTAAGGATTGCGTATTTACCATCAGTAGCTCTTGTGATCAATCCCATGGCAACGCCACTCACGTGTTTTGGAATGGGAACACCTGCATCCATCAGGGCCAGAGATCCGGCACAAACAGTTGCCATTGAAGACGAACCGTTTGATTCAAGAATATCAGAAACAACACGCACGGTGTATGCATAATCATTACCCGGCATCATTTGCTTGAGGGAACGAAGGGCAAGGTTTCCGTGACCCACTTCTCTCCTTCCTGGACCCCTCATTGGCTTTACTTCGCCAGTTGAGAATGGAGGGAAATTATAGTGGAGGATGAACTTGCTATAGTCAGACTTGGCGGCACTTTCAACCAACAATTCGTCAAGTGGTGTACCAAAAGTGATGGTAGTGAGAGACTGGGTTTCACCGCGGGTAAACAATGCTGAACCGTGTGGTGTAGGCAATACATCGATTTCCATGTTCAGTGGACGAACCTGATCGAGAGAACGGCCATCAAGCCTGATCCTGTCGTCAAGGATCATGTTGCGAACAACATCCCACTTGAGGTCTTCGTAATATTTTTTGGCCAACTTGATTTGCTCAGGGGTGGCTTCTGCTCCAAGCATGGCAACCACTTCTTTTTTCAACTCATCATAAGCCTTGCTCCTGTCGTATTTGCTGCTTCCAGCCTTTGAAATGCCATAAACCCTTTCAGTAGCAAAATCATTGACCTTTTGTTGAATTTCTTCGTTGGTCGCAGGTTTGGTGTAATCGCGCTTACCTTCAACACCTACTTTTTGCCTGAGATCTTCCTGGGCTGTGATTTGAACACGGATGGCATCATGGGCAATTTCAAGCGCCTTGACTACATCTGCTTCAACACATTCTTTGGACTCACCTTCAACCATCATCAGGTTCTTGGCAGTGGCACCAATCATGAAATCCATGTCAGCAGAGGCAAGCTCTGTCCTGCTTGGATTGACAATGAATGAACCATTTACCCTGGCTACGCGAACCTCAGAAATCACTTCTTTGATAGGAATATTCGATACCGCGAGGGCTGCAGATGCAGCAAGACATGCCAATGAATCTGGCATCACTTCAGGATCAGATGAAATAAGGCTTACCAATACCTGAACATCACAAAGATAATCTTCAGGGAAAAGCGGGCGGAGTGCCCTGTCGATCAAACGGCTGATCAGGATTTCAGAATCTGTGATACGGCCTTCACGCTTGAAGAAAGATCCTGGGATCCTTCCTGCTGAAGCGAATTTCTCTTGGTAATCCACTGAAAGGGGGAAGAAATCCTGTCCTTCACGTGGTTCTTTGTTGGCACATACTGTTGCCAGAATGATGCAATTTCCTTGCCTTACAGTAACTGAACCATCAGCCTGACGGGCAAGTCTGCCGGTTTCTATTGTAACAATTCGACCGTTACCAAGGTCGAAGCTTGATTGAAATGGTTGTTGTAGCATGATAATGTTTTGGGAGTGTTCCAAAAAGCAATATTCCCAACAGAATGTGTTGGGAATAGTACGATTCAGTTATTTATTTCCTTAACCCTAATTTCTCAAGGAGGGCACGGTATCCTAACAGATTGGTTCTGCTCAGGTAGATCAGCAATCTCTTGCGGCGACCAACCTTGGTCATCAATCCTCTGTTAGAAGAGAAATCTTTCTTGTTAACTTTAAGGTGCTTTGAAATCTCATTGATTTCTTCTGTAAGCAAAGCAATTTGACCTTCGATAGATCCGGTATTTTTTGGGTTGCCACCGAATTCAGCAACGATAGAAGACTTTTTTTCTTTTGTTACGCTTGACATCTCAGTTTATTTTAATTCATCTTTAATTTTGCCGGGAAAATTGGCTGCGAAGGTAGTGCTTTTAACAATACAAACAAAGATTTGATACAATTGGAAAAACCTTTCCCCTTCACTCCATGTATTTCATTTTCAATGCATAAAGCAAAATGAACAGTGCCCCTGACAGTCCGGCCATGAGTGCCAGGGAAAATCCCATGATATTGTCTGAACCGAAAACCAACAATGGTGCAACTACGGCAATAATGCAACCAAGGATGTACAGGCGGAGTCCATTTTTTTTCAGGCGAAGCATAAGGAAGGCCCCAATCATTGTTAACAAATTGGAAATCAATGAAAAGAAACTGTTATCTCTCATATTGGATGAAGTATTGGAGGACGCAATATCTCCCATCAATTCATCAACTTTAGATTGGCCGGAAGGGTCATTTTTAACGGCATCCTGAAGAACAGATTCCCACTGGTCCATGCTGTTGTTCATGGCCTTGACCGTGCTTTCAGGATCTGAAAGTCCAGAAAAAGCGGAGAAAATCATGTAAGTACTGGCAAAAATCGTGAG
Organism: uncultured bacterium; assembly: GCA_903894575.1. Taxonomy (GTDB): domain Bacteria; phylum Bacteroidota; class Bacteroidia; order Chitinophagales; family Chitinophagaceae; genus Pollutibacter. The sequence goes on along the minus strand of CAITQQ010000242.1, from coordinate 9,756 downwards.
ATAACACAGGATGGTCAAGAACCGCGGACGAACAGGTGAAAGGTCTGGATTTTGATCTTGATCAACCATTTTCTGAAATTTATTCAAAGGTAGCAAGAACAATTGACCCTTAAATGTATTTTAGAAGGTATGATGGATAAACATTTGCATATTGTTGCGCACGATGTTCCATTGCCATCTGATTCCGGCATACTCAAAGAACTTGTTTTTCTGACCAAAGCACTGCATGGCGAAGGCATTTTGTTGCACCTGCACTGTTTTGGAAAAGAAAAACCTGAAAGCCTGATGCCTTTCTGCCATGAACTTCACCTTTACCCCAAAAAAAAGGGTCATAAAGGATATACCCTTTCACTACCCTATGCTGTAAGCTCAAGATCTGACATGTCATTGGTTAAAAGACTTGAAGCAGATCAATTTCCCATTCTATTTGCAGGCCTGAAGACTGTTTCTCCCCTCTTGGATTCAGCGCTGAAGAAAGAAAGAAAAATCGTCGTACGGCTATTGAGAGATGAACAAACTCATTTCCGAGACTTGACCCGTCTTTGCTCCTGGGGATGTCAGAAGCTTTTTTGTGCCATCGAATCTATCCGCTTTGGACGATTGATGAATAAACTGTTGTCAGCGCCCATTCAATTTGCGGTTTCTTCAGAATACTCCAAAAGCAAAATTCAAGCCTTAAACAATTACACAGTAATTGAACAATTGATTGAAATGCCATTCGTGATGCCTCAATCTGGGATGGGTAATTTCTGTCTCTACCATGGCAATTTGAGTAAAACCGAACATGCATATGCAGCCAATTGGTTGTTGCAAAATGTATTCAATACACTGGAAGTTCCATTTGTTATTGCAGGTGACAATCCTTCTGACCAATTGGAGAAGGCTGCCCATGAAAAAATGCATACCTGCCTCGTCGCCAATCCCTCTGAAAAAGAATTACAGGATCTGATCAAAAAAGCGCAAATAAACATATTGCCATCTTTTGTTTCACAGTGCAATACAGGGCTTTTGTATCAGGCCCTTGCAATGGGTCGCCATGTACTGACAAACTCCACCAGTGCCTGTGAGTTGAGCAGCCATTCAACCTGTCATATTGCCGAAAGCAATGATGCGTTTCTCGGCATGACAGAAGTATTATTCAAAAAATCATTTGATGGGTCTGATCATGAAACAAGAGCGGCCTTCCTTAACGGGAAATACAACAATCAGAAAACTGTCAGCGCATTGATCAGGATGCTATACTAGCATTGTCGATGACTTTTCCGCCCTCCGTCCTGATCATCCTTGCTGGATATTTATTGATGACGATATAGTCGTGCGTAGCCATCACGATGGCAGTTCCCAGGTCTTTGCTGATCTGGAAAAGCAGGTTCATGATTTCTTCTGTGGTTTCAGGATCCAGGTTACCCGTGGGTTCATCAGCCAGAATAAGCTTGGGAGAGTTGAGCAGTGCCCTGGCAATATCAATACGTTGTTGCTCGCCGCCTGAAAGCTCAAAAGGATATTTGAACCCTTTTGTTTTCAAGCCAACCTTTCCAAGTACTTCATCAATTTTATCTTCAATGGCTTTATCGTCTTTCCAACCGGTTGCATTCAGGACAAATTTCAGGTTATCATGCACATTCCTGTCTGTCAACAATTGAAAATCCTGGAACACGATCCCAATATTTCTTCTCAGAAATGGAACGGTTTTCCAGGTAAGGTCTTTGAGATCGAAACCTGCAACATTGGCTGTACCATTTTTCAGGAGCAACTCACCATACAAGGTCTTGAGCAAACTGGATTTTCCTGTTCCTGTTTTACCCACCAGGTAAACGAATTCACTTTTTGATACAGTGATATTGACATCGCTGAGAATCAATGAATCTCCTTGGTATATGTTGGCATTTTTAATGGACAGTACTACTTCACTCATGGTAAACCTTTAAGGGATGAAAGTAAATTTTTCGTCATTCAAGTAAACATCCAGACATTTCTCTGTTGCTTCCTCCACCCTTCCGATGATTTTGGCATCAACACCAAATTTCCTGGAAATATCGATCATTTTTTGGGCGTCTTTTTCATTGGTATAAATCTCCATCCGGCATCCCATGTTGAAAACCTGGAGCATTTCCCTGTTGTCTGATCCACTGGCTTTTTGAATAAGATCAAATACAGGAGGAATATCAAATAAGGCATCTTTTACCACCCGCATTGGAGCAGGAAGATATTTAAGGCATTTGGTCTGACCTCCGCCACTGCAATGGATCATGCCGTGCACAGCATCAAAATCAGCTTCCAATATTTCCCTGATGATGGGTGCAAATGTTCTGGTGGGGCTGAGCACCATTTTCCCTGCATTGACAGTGAAGCCTGGAACCTCAACTGGATCTGTCATTGTATGTTTCCCGATATAGACCACTTCATTGGGGAGGTTGGGATCAAACGATTCAGGATGTTGTTCGGCATAGACCTTGGCAAACATGTCATGCCTTGCGCTTGTCAATCCGTTGCTGCCTATTCCGCTGTTGTATTCGGTTTCATAAATTGCCTTTCCCGCACTGGATAGGCCCACAATCACATCACCAACGGCAATTTTGTCATTGGTCACCAATTTGTTTTTGGGCCATCTTGCTGTCATGGTGCCATTGACGGCAACCGTGCGAACCACATCACCCACATCCGCCGTTTCACCGCCAAGGTAGTGAATGTTAACACCCATGTCTTTAAGACTTGCAAAAAGTGCACTGGTGCCATCAATGATTTCCTTGAGCACTTCACCTGTAATCAGGTGCTTGTTCCTGTCGATGGTAGAATTGAAAATGATGTTATCATATACCCCGATGCAAAGCAGGTCGTCGAGGTTCATCACCACTGCATCCTGTGCAATGCCGCGCCAAACGCTGATATCGCCCGTTTCCTTCCAGTACAAATAGGCAAGGATACTTTTTGTTCCAGCTCCATCTGCATGCATGATGTTTACATGATCAGCATCCCCTGTCAGATAATCAGGATAAATTTTACAAAAAGCATTGGCGTATAGGCCTTGGTCCAGATCCTGGATGGCTGCGTGAACTTCTTCCTTTTGGGCGGAAACACCCCTTTTCTGGTATAAACTCATGAATTCAGCGGTATGCGCAAATTTAGTTGAGAACGCTGAATTGACAATATTTAAATCATTTCAACAAGAAGAGCAGTATTCTTTCATTTGGATTATTTTTGCGCTTCTTATGCAAGTTCATTTTCAAATAGACAATCTTCCCCCTTTTCGGAATGCAGTGCTGACGATAGGTACTTTTGACGGTGTGCATTCAGGACATACTGCCATTCTTGACAAGCTGAGGTCTGAAGCCGAAGCCCATAATGGAGAAACGGTAGTGATTACGTTTCATCCGCATCCAAGAAGGATTTTGAACAATGCTGATGCACCCGCCTTGCTCACCAGCCTTGAGGAACGTATCGACCGTTTCAATGTCATCGGCATTGACCATCTGGTGATTGTTGCCTTCGATCCTGCCTTTTCCGCCCTGACTGCAGATGATTATATCCATAAATTTCTGGTTGATCTTTTTCATCCAAAGGTCATTGTCATCGGTTATGATCATCGTTTTGGACAAGGAAGAACCGGCGATTATGAACTCCTAAAACAAAAAGGCGAAACTCTCGGATATACTGTTTGTGAGATTCCTGAAAAAATGTTGGACGCCTCAAGGGTCAGTTCCACCCATATCCGGCATGCACTGCTGGAAGGAGATCTCACAACGGCGAACAGCCTGCTTTCCTATCCTTACCGCCTCCAGGGAGAAGTGATTGAAGGCGATAAACTTGGCCGCACGCTTGGTTTTCCTACGGCAAATCTTGCGCTAAACGACAGTGACAAGCTCATTCCTGCATCTGGGGTATATGCCGTAAAGGTGGAACTCAACCAGAAAGGAGTAATCAGGCACGAAACAGGTATGATGAACATCGGCTACAGGCCAACTGTCAATGGCAGAGAAAGAAGGATTGAGGTGCATATCTTCAATTTTGATGAAGACATCTACCACCAGACATTGAAGGTATCTTTGGTAGCCTACACCAGAAAGGAGAAGAAATTTGCCGGACTTGAAGCCTTGAAAACACAATTGGAACAAGACAAGCAAGATATCACAGCGCTGCTGGGCAGTCTCAGGACGGAAGGATGATTTTTGCCGCCAGTTCCTTCATCAATGAGGAATCCTCAGTGTCTACCTGCCCCATTCCTATACTTTTAAGATTATAATGATTCAAAAGAATCAATGCTTTTTCAATATCGTTGTAACTATAGCGCTGCATGGCCTGCGTGTATTGCTTGACAAAAAAGGCCTTGATGCCCAAGGCAGCGGCAATGCCATATTCATCTTTTGAGCCGCTGGCCGCAGCAATGTAAAGTTTGCTGAAAAATGAATACAAGGTCGGAAGAATCAATTGGATGGGGCCAGCCTTGGGATTGGCAGCAAAATAATTCAGGATTTTCAGCGTGTTGGGCAGGTCTCGGTTACCCAGCGCCGCTTGTAGTTCAAAAACATTGAATTCCTTGCTGATGCCCACGTATTGCTCAATATCATCCTCTCCAATCTGCTTTTTCCCTTTGAGATTGACCGTCAGCTTTTCAATTTCATTCTCCATGCGCTGCAGGTCATTTCCGATATGGTCAACCAGCATGAACAGCGCCTTGGGTTGAATTTCAAGACCTTTTTCTCTAACCATATTTGCAGCCCATTCTGGCAACTCATTGTCATACATTTTTTTGGTGGTGATGACAACGGCCTTTCCCTTGAGGCTTTTGGCCAGCTTGCCACGACCATCCAATTTTTTATCCTTGTGGGCAACGATAAATATGGTGGACTTCAGGGGATTGTCCAGATAAGATTCAAGCCTGTCAATTTCTTTGAGGTGTTGGGCTTCTTTGAGGATGACAACCTGCTTTTCGGCAAACATGGGATAACGCCTGCAGGCATTGAGTACATCCTCCACTTTTGAATCCCGACCATAAAAAATGGTAAGGTTGAATTCAGCCTCATTTGCAGGGAGGATATCGTGTTCTGCAAATGCAGTAAGTTTATCGATATGATAAGACTCATCCCCTTCCAACCAATACACTGGATGAAATGCTCCTCTTTTCCAATCTGATATGATCTGTTCTGTATTCATTCAAATGATATTAAAAAATAGATCACAAAATGAAAATTGACCAAATATGATGCACATTGGTTTTTTTAACAAGTACATCATCATTTAAAGCAAAGAAATTCTTTTTCTTTGTACTGCGCACGAAATTATCAATTAGCGCCGAACTTTCACCATTAATCATTTGAACCATGAGCACAAATTACCCCAACATGGGAAGTTACTCAACAGAACCCAAAAAAGACAATAAGAACACGATCATCATTTTGCTGGCCATTGCCCTGGTTGGTTCCTGGATCTATTTTGGCTATGCCAAGAACCAGGCCACAGCGGTAATCAATGAAAAAGATGCCCAATATGCAACCCTGGATTCTGCAAAGAACAATGTCCAGAAAGAGTATGACGATGCCATGGTCAGGTTGGATGAGATGACAGCCAGCAATAATGGGCTGGACAGCCTGGTAAAAACGCGGAACAATGAACTGGGCATCCTCAAATCAAAATTCAAGTCTCTTGTTGGCAAGCAAAATGCCACATCCGCGGATCTTGCAGAAGCAAGAAAGCTTGTGAGTGAACTCAATGGCAGGATTGATGATTACGTAAAGGAAATTGAGCGTCTCCAAGGTGAGAATATTCAATTGACAACTGATAAGGCCAACCTCACCAATGAGAACAAAAACCTGAGCAACAACTTGGCCAGTACTGAAGCTGCCAAAAAAGATGCCGAAAGCAAGGTGGATGTGGGTTCTACCCTTCATGCTTCAGGCTTCAATATTGTGGCCATCAACGAAAGAAATTCAGGTAAGGAAAAAAGTACCTCATCTGCAAAAAGAGCAGATAAGTTCAGGATTTCTTTTAATCTTGACGAAAACCGGATTGCCACATCAGGTGCGAAGCAGCTTTTCATCATCGCAAAAGATCCTTCAGGCAAGGTCATCAAGGAAGAAGCCCTTGCTTCAGGCACCATCAACACCAGGCAGGATGGGCAAGTAGATTTCACCACCAAACTTGATGTTGAATACAAACAAAGCGAAGCCAAATTTGTGAGTTTCGACCTTCGCCAGGCAGACAAGTATAGCAAAGGAAATTATGCCATCATTGTATACCAGAATGGTTTCAAAATTGGAGAAGGAGTTGCCGTGTTGAAGTAAAACCAAACTTTCAGATAAACAGGCCGTGTGCAAATTTTGCACGCGGCTTTTTTATAGGATGGCCCTGATTTGTGCTCGACCAATGTTGACCAAACCTGAGCTTCCGGATCTCCTCCCTTCATACTGTACCGACATCTCAATAAAGGAACTGATCCGTTTTGTAAGGTCCATGGTCCACAAGAAATTCTTTCCAGGTTGTAAGCCATCCAGCATCACATAACCAAGGCTGGAAGCGGCTATGCCATTGAATCGAATGTTGCTGAATGTAATCCTAGAGGTGATGGAAGTATTGGAAACAAGGTTGTATTTCCCTTCCAGGTTCAGGGAATTGATCATTGCATTTTCTGGCCCGGCATTTTGTTTTTTATCCCATTTATAGGAAGATTGTAACCGCAGTGTTGTTCCCTTGGTAAATGTAATTCTGGGTTCAATGGCCTGGGAAAGGATATTGAAATTGCGGTTACCAAAATTGGGGGTTTCAAGGATATTCCTGTTCAATTTACCAAGTAGATCAAGGGTGAACATTTTAAACCAATTGCTCCTGATTTTCAGGGAAAGATCTCGCAGGCGGCGGGTTTCATAGCCATAAGACAAAAAAGCACGGTTGCTGGACTGCAAGAAATTGAGATCCATTCCCCAGACTTGGCTGAATTTATTGAAGGAAAATGAATGGCTCTGGATCTGGTCAAAAGTGATCAGGCTGGTGTCTTGAATCATGCCTTTAAAAGGATTCAAGATCCGCTCTCCCGAGGCCAGTTGTTTCTGGGAAACCTGTAAGGCCGATTGAAGATAAAATCTTTTCAGGAAGGCCCTCATCGCTGAACCCTCATCCCCTTCCAAGGCGACAGAAGGATTAAAGACCAAATTATAATTGAATTGAAGATTGTTGGAACGAATGAATTCATTGGTGGGTGTAAAAATCCTGAGGAATTTGGCCTGATCACGGAATTTGGCCACTTCAAATTCGTTGAGTTGCTGAATGCCATCGTTATTGAAATCAATCCAGGTATACTCTCCTTGCCCAACGGGCACTTCAATATAGGTAAAATCCCTTCTGGGCTCCTGTCCGCCACCCAATTCATACAAGGTATTTCCAGTAATGGCGCCTTTCCATACATCAGCAAAATATTCCAGCCTTCCGAGCATGCTTTCATCAGCCAATGGACCGGCAAGATTCAATTTTCTGTAGGTGGCATTGAACCGCACCTGATGGTGCTCGTTAGACATCCATTCTCCATTGACATTAAGATTATTGCTATGGTCTTTTTGTAACATTTGTTTACCATCAGGCAGTTCGTCAGAACGGGTAAAATATTTAATGCCCCATTTGTTCAGTTGGGTGGGGTCAGATTGGGTGTAGATCTGAAAAGTAGAAAAAGCAAAGCTACCAGGGGTAATTGAATCATTTGCATTGAACCGAGAAACAGTGTTCTCATTGCTATAGCCTAGTCCAATTTCCCTGCCACTCAGGCTGGAAATTCTTTTTGCGAGAGATAATGTAGGCCTGAAAAAATTTCCATTTTTCATTTCATCTTTGAAACTGGTGATGGCGATATGATTGTTGATGATCCATCCCTTTTGATTGAGATGATGTTCGAGTTGATGACGACTGGCATTGAAATCAGTATTTCGAGCATAAGATCCAATCAAATATCTCAGTTGATGGGACTGCTTGTCTTCAAGCAAAAAGGTGGCATTCAGGATTTTTTCTGTTGCGGCACCTACCATCAAGTCAAGCCCCCAATCCCGCGTAAACTCAACACTGCGCAGCCTTTCAACAGGTTTGAAGTTAGCGGATGCATATTCAAGGTTGAGGTCTGACTGCAAACTCAGGCCCTTGTTCTCCTGCAACATTTTTTTGTTTTTCAAAATCAGCCTGGCAGCAAACCCATCATCATTGCTTTTGTCTTTTGAAGAAAAACGGTTCAGGTCAAATCTGCTCACAGCCATGTCTGCCACAAGCTGGGTTTGCTCGTTCATGTTCCAGGTGGTGGCCACTGAAACAAGGCTTTGTTTTTTGGGTGCAACCAATAAAACCACAGGCTCATAGTTGCCCGATTTGGCTCCGGTTTGTGGGTTGGGAGCAATCCACTTGTATACTTTTCCATTGGCGGCAGCAAAAGGATCAATCACATAGTTTCCTGCACCTGCACCCACATCTATGAAAGAAAGGGAATACAAGTCGCTCCTCTTGGCAGGTTGGTAAACATAAACGGTGGCTTTCTTGCCAACAGCAAAGGTGGAGTCCCGTTTTTGGTAAAGTATATTGCTGGTGGAAAATGTGTCTGCAACAGCTGAGGGATAAAATGCATTGAGCGTATTGTCTCCAACATCAGACAGGAACTGCTTTTGGTTGGCATCAAGGGTTTGGTTGATGGGGGAATTTCTGGCATCACCATTACCGAAATACCCCACTGAAACTTCCAGCTTTTTATTGACTTGCAGTTTGTTGTTGAAAAAGAGTTGAGTGTTAAGGTAATTGCGATCGGCATATTCAAATTCAACCTGAATCCTTTTGTCTTTTGAAATCATTTGCTTCTGCATGAAAGTGATTTCAGCAGTATTGTAATTGATGGTATAATCCTGATCTTCTCCCCTTTGCATCATTTGGCCATCAATAAAAACCCGCTCAGTTCCTGCCAATACAATAAAAAATTGTTCCTGGTTGGCGCCTTTCAGGCGATAAGGACCCTGGTTGCCCTCAATACCCTGAAAGACATTTCGGGTGAATTTGCCTTTGGCGATGGCACCGCCGGCCAAGAGGCTGTTGTTCATTTTTGCATTGATGCGGTTTTCTGTTTCAAAAGAAAGGCCTTGCAACCTTTTGTAAAAATTCAAATAATAGAGGTCAGACTGCCTGATGTCTAGGTCTCCAACGGCTAGCTTCCATTTGTCTTTTGAAAACCTGATGTAGACCTGGTCAAACTCATTCAGGTTCTGGGTATTGCCATCTGGTTGAATGGGAATATTGTTGTCCGAAATCGCGGCATTGATCAGGATGCTGTCACCCATGTATCCGTTCAGCTGCAGGTTGAGGCTTGAATTGAATACAGCATCCTGCCTGTTACCGAAAGAAAGCGATCTTCCTAGACTGCCATTGGAATTGATTTTTCCAAAGTCTATCGGCCGGTCTGATCCCTTTTTTCCGGTGAGTTGGTTCCCGGGGATATTGAACCGGTAGAAAATACTGTCGAAGGACATGCGCCGGGTTGCAGCAGTAAGGGAAAATGGAAAGACCCTGTATTCAATCGAAACCAATTGCTGACTGGGTTTCCTGATCCAAAACAACATAGCAGAAGGATGGTCTATGCTATAATCTGATGGGTTAACATTGCTGATCTTGACTGAATGGGGTACGATGCTAAAGCTGTCCAACCGGATGGATTGGCCAGCTGTGCTGATTGTTTTTTGACGCAGGTTGCTCAATGGCTGCGATGAAGCAGTCAGAGAAAAAAATAAAATGGTGACAAATGGAAGC
>CAITQQ010000241.1 GCA_903894575.1 uncultured bacterium | reverse complement strand
TAGTCTGTAACAGGGTAGTTGATAAAATAATCCTTTACCTCAGGGAATATTTTTATATCATGTTTGGCGATTTGCCGTTTGTATTTGAATTCAATGGTCTTGCTCACGTATTTTTCTTCCGGTGAATCGGGCATGTTAGTAATCATGTAGTTAAAATCTCTTCCATTTTCTACAAGGGATTGTTGTATGGGTTGCGGGGTTATTTTTTCAATGGGTACATCATAATTGTAGTCATGATAATTCATGCATACATACTGCTTTTGATCCATCATTTTGATGGGAATATTGTAAATGGTTGAGTTGCTTTTGACATAGAGCAATAATTTGTCGTCAATGGTACAAAGCAGAGGGTTGAATCCGCTTTTGTCCAAAAAAAACCATTTGCAATAGGTATATCCCCAATAGTCTTTCTCTTTAGGGATCAGCTGTTGAGAGACCTTTCTGATCAGTTGATAATAATGCCAATCTGATAAATGGAGTCTATCCCGGATTGTAGCTATTTCAGGAATGATATCAGCGCAATAGGTGTCCAGTAATTTTATTGTGTTTGAGAAGCTGTTTTCATTGTTATGGCTGTTTTGAAATTCATCAGGAAGTTCTCGGGTTTTGATTGAATAATCCTTTCCCAGAAAAGAAAAATGAATCTCACGCGTCCCATCAAAGCCATCTGCTTGGGCCAGAATAGTCCAAAAACACGCTATAAAACAAATGAAAATAAATCTAAACATGGGTTTCAGTCAGTATTAAGTTACTGTAAACAAAATTCAAATCAAACAACTTGTGTGATATTGTTTTAATTTTCACCCGAATAAATACCAAACAATACTATCTTATGGTGAATAAGTCGACTTTTGTACAGCGCGATATCAGTTGGCTGAGTTTTAACGCAAGGGTTTTACAGGAAGCCAACGATCCAACGGTTCCTATCAACCAAAGAATTCGTTTCCTTGGAATTTTTTCGAACAACATGGATGAATTTTTTCGTGTACGTGTGGCCACGTTGAAAAGGATGGCAGAATTTCGTTCTGCCAAAACCAAGCTCAATGTTCACATGGAAGATGCGGTTTCAGAGGTGTTGGTTGAATTGCTCCATATTGTCTTGAAGCAGCAAAGTGAATTTGACAGGATCTGGGTCAATATTCAGGCTGAGTTGAAAAAAAATAAGGTTTTTATCAAGAATGATCAACAACTCACAAGAGACCAAAAACGCTTTGTTGTTGATTTTTTTGAAAAAGAAGTCCGTTCCAATATCATTCCATTGATGATTGAGAGTTTGCCAGAACTTCCCTATCTGCGGGATAAGAGTATTTATCTTGGCGTGGTGATGCAGAAGAAAAACTCTGCATACAAACAACAATATGCGTTGATTGAGATCCCCTCCAAAACACTTGGCCGCTTTGTCAAATTACCAACAGACAAAAAAGAAACCCATATCATCCTGCTGGAAGATATCGTCAGGGTCAATCTTCCCTATATATTTTCTTATTTTGGCTATGACCATTTTGAGGCACATATATTTAAAGTCACCAAGGACGCTGAATTAGATCTTGACAACGATATCAGTACATCGTTGGTGGAAAAGATGCAAAAAGGGCTGAAAAAAAGACGTAAAGGAAAGCCCGTGAGGTTTGTATATGACAAGGAGATGAACAGTGGCCTGTTGAACTACCTTACCAAAAAGCTGAAACTCAACAGCAAGTCAAGCATCATTCCTGGAGGAAGGATCCATAATTTTAAACATTTTATGGATTTCCCTGACGTTTTTCCTGCGTCTCAAAGGAGAATGACGGCCATTCCTCATCCGGACCTGAATTCCGCCATACGTGTAACGGATGTAATTGGCACAAAAGATGTATTGCTACATTTTCCCTATCATTCATTCAATGCCATCATCGATTTATTGAGGGAAGCGGCCATCGATCCAGATGTTAAATCCATCAAGATTACTGCCTATAGGCTTGCCTCAGAATCCAAGGTGATCAATGCTTTGGTCAATGCCGCCCGAAACGGTAAAAAAGTTGAAGTGATGCTGGAGTTAAAGGCCCGTTTCGACGAGGAGGCCAACCTTGAATGGAAAACAGTGCTGGAGGAAGAAGGTGTAAAAGTTATTTTGGGTATTCCGAACATGAAAGTGCATGCAAAAATATGCATCATCAACAAGCGTGTGCAAAACAAGACCATTCAATATGGTTTTGTCAGTACCGGGAACCTCAATGAAAAAACGGCTCATTTTTATGGCGATCATTGCCTGCTTACTTCCAACAGGAGCATCATGGCGGATATCAACAGGATATTCTACTATCTTGAAAATCCTGTCTCGCACGCCGCATCCCTGGAAGAATGTAAAACCTTGTTGGTAAGCCCGGTAGGCATGCGGAAGAAAATAACTGATCTTGTAGAAAAGGAGATTAAAGAAGCAAAAAAAGGCTTTCCTGCCTCGATTACGTTAAAGCTCAACTCTCTCAGTGATGTTACCTTGATCGAAAAACTCAATCAGGCTGCTCTGGCTGGAGTGGAAGTCAACCTGATTATCCGCGGCATATACTCTGCAAAAAAACAAACCAAGAAAAAACAGGTTTCTCCTTATGCCATTAGCATTGTTGATGAGTATTTGGAGCATGCCAGGGTATTGGTCTTTCACAACGCTGGCAATGTTTTGGTGTATATCTCCAGTGCAGATTGGATGGTGAGGAATCTTGATCATCGCGTTGAGGCAGCTTGCCCGATTATAGACAACGACCTAAAGAAGGAATTGTTGGAGATATTGAAAATCCAACTTTCTGACAACGTAAAAGCAAGAATTTTGGATCCAGAGTTTATCAACAACTATGTATCTTCACCTAGCAAAAAAAGATTGCGTTCACAGCAGGAGATTCATAACTATCTGGTAAAAAAACAACCCATAAAGAAACGTGCGACTGGCAGCAATTGATATTGGAACAAACGCAAGCAGGCTTCTGATTTCCGAAGTTACGGTGAATGGAGAGGGGGTAGCAAGTTTCAATAAGCTTAATCTGATCAGGGTGCCCCTGCGCTTGGGATTCGATGTATTTGAAACCGGAGAAATTTCCAAGGAAAAAAAACACATGATCCTTCAGACCATGAAGGCCTATGCACACCTCATGAATGCCTATGGGGTTGATAAATCCATTGCTGTTGCCACCAGCGCAATGCGGGATGCCAAAAATAGGAATGAGGTAGTTAGGAAAATATTTCTTGAAACAGGCATCAACATCAAGGTCATCTCAGGGGACTTTGAGGCATCATTGATTTATGAATCACATGTGGCAGAAAACCTCAATGCCAACAACAACTATCTGTATGTAGATGTTGGTGGTGGAAGTACTGAGCTTACATTTTTTTCCAACAATATGTTGGTATACAAACGATCATTCAATATTGGTACCATTCGCTTGCTCAAGAACATGGTTACCGATGCTGACTGGCTGGAGATGAAAGAGGCGCTGCGTGAAAATTTACGGGGTCTTAAAAATACGATTGCCATTGGAACCGGGGGCAATATCAACAAGATCTTTTCTCTCAGCAAGAAAAAAGATGGTAAGCCATTGCACATTGATGTGCTCAAAGATTATTACAAGGAGTTTTCCGCCTGCACAGTAGAAGAAAGGATACGCCTTTACAGCCTCAGATCCGACAGGGCTGATGTGATTGTGCCTGCACTCATGATTTACCTTCAAGTCATGAAATGGGGAAACATGGAAGAAATGTTGGTTCCAAAGATTGGGTTGGCAGATGGACTCATTCAGCACCTGTATGCTGAAACGCATGCATAACAATTCCTTCAGTTTTAGTTCAAGATTAATTGATGCGACGCTAATATTGGGTTAACGATTAAAAAGGATTTTTACAAAACCCATTATTTCATGAACAAGAGAAATCTCGAAGTCGCCGTAATAAGTGATGTCCACCTTGGCACGTATGGCTGTCATGCATCAGAATTGGTATCTTACCTGAGAAGCATCTCTCCAAAATTATTGGTATTGAATGGAGACATCGTGGATATATGGCAATTCAAAAAACGCTATTTTCCTGCTTCCCATATGCAGGTAATCAAGGAAATATTTGGGATGATTGCCAAAGGAACCCAGGTTGTTTATATCACTGGAAACCACGATGAATCGCTTAGAAGATATAGTGGTATTCAGCTGGGTAATTTTCAGATGGTTGACAAGTTGGTGATTGAGCTGGACGGTAAAAAAACCTGGATTTTTCATGGAGATGTATTTGATGCAACAACAAAAGGAAGTGCCAAAATGATAGCAAAATTGGGCGGACATGGATATGATCTATTGATACTGGTTAACAGGGCCATCAACTGGGTGCTCAAGACAATGGGCCGGGAGAAAATGAGTTTCAGCAAGAAAGTCAAAAATGGTGTAAAAAAGGCTGTTGCATGGATAGGTGATTTTGAGCAGACAGCCGCAGAATTGGCCATTGGTAAGGGCTATGATACGGTGATTTGTGGTCATATTCACCAGCCACAGATCAGAACCATTGCCAAAGGGGCTGGTTCAGTCAACTACTTGAACAGTGGCGATTGGATTGAAAATCTCACATCTCTTGAGTACAATGAAGGTGACTGGAGCATCCATTCATTCAATGAAAAAGAACATGTTGTGCCAGAAGTTATTCACATGCGCTCGAGCAATAAGATACCAATACTCAATGTATTGACTGATGAGGTTGCATTGTTTTTCAATTCCATTGCTTCTGCCACACATTGATCCAAGATGAAAATATTTTATGCCGTTCAGGCTACAGGAAATGGTCATATCAGCAGGGCAAATGCCATTTTACCCTTGTTGCAACAATATGGTGATGTTGATATTTTTCTCAGTGGGAACAACAGTGCATTAAAGACTTCTTTGCCTGTCGCATATAGAAGCAATGGCATCAGTTTGCAGTATGACGTACAATCAGGGGGCATTGATATAATGAAGACTATTGCTGGAATCCGTTTGCGAAAAATACTGAGCGAAGCAAGATTTCTCCCTTTAGAAAAATATGATCTTGTCATCAATGATTTTGAATGCATTACTTCTTTGGCTTGTAGATTCAAGGGCATTCCATCTGTTCATTTTGGGCATCAGGCCAGTTTCATCAGTAAGAAAGTGCCACGGCCTGAAATAAAGAATCCTCTGGGAGAATGGGTACTGTCCAACTATGCTTCTGGAACCAGATCAGTAGGGCTTCATTTCAAGCAGTATGATCACAACATATTTTCTCCTATCATCAAACCGTCTATCTTGAATGCCATACCGGTAAATGAAGGGCATATCACAGTCTATCTAGGACATTATGCAGATGATTTGGTTGTTAGGCAACTCCGGCAATTGAAGCAGTTTAAGTTTCATCTTTTTTCAAAACAGGTTGAAAGCGTGGTACAAGCAGACAATATAAAGCTGTTGCCTTTGAGTCAGGCCATGTTTGATGAAAGCCTGGTCAAATCTCACGGTGTGATTACAGGCGCAGGGTTTGAGACTCCTGCTGAGGCGCTTTACCTAGGAAAGCAGCTGATGGTCTTGCCCATGCATGGTCAATATGAACAATTGTGCAATGCTGCTGCTTTAAAGGAATTCAATGTCTCAGTAGTAGATTCCATGGATGATTATTTCCCCGTGAATTTTAATAAGTGGATTTTTGATCAGAGACAATCTTTGCCAATTTCACTGTCCACACCGGTTGAAAAAATTGTAGCGTCAGTGATTCATGGTCAGGTTCCTACCCTTGTTGAATCTCCAGTGGATTTTATGGCAACCGCATAGGCTATTCCTTGATTTTCTTTAATGTAAAACCAAATGTAGTGCCAATTCCTGGAGTACTCCTTGCATGAATGAATTCACCATGGGCTTCGATGATATGTTTGCAAATGGCAAGCCCCAAGCCAGTACCCCCTATGTTTCTGCTTCTGCCATAGTCTGTTCTGTAGAATCTTTCGAAGATTCTTGGTACATGTTCTTCTGAGATACCAATCCCATCATCTGTTATTTCTACCAGGATATTTTTATCATCTGTCTTGTAAATGCTGGCTTCAACTTTTCCCTCTTGGTTGCCGTACTTGATGGCGTTGTCGACCAGGTTGATCAATACCTGTCTGATTTTCTCCTTGTCTGCATATACCCTTACGGGTTGCTCACATCCTTTTTTGATCTGGCAATGGATATTTTTGGCAGCTGACTTGATGGTCAATGATTCATAGACGTCATTGATCAGGTCTTGAATGATAAAATTCTGGTAATGGAGTTCTTGTTTTCCGCTTTCGAGTTTTGTTATTTCATCAAGGTCGGAGATCAGGTTGATCAACCTTTCTGTATTCTTGTAGGCGTTGGTAAGGAATTTCTGACTGACTTCAGGATTGTCCATGGCTCCTGCCAACAAGGTTTCAAGATATCCCTGTATGGCAAATGCCGGGGTTTTAAATTCATGGGACAGGTTTTGAAGGAATTCTTTTCTGAAGGCTTCATTTTTTTCAAGCAATTCCATCTCCGCCTTTCGTTGGTCGGCCCACTGTAAAACATCTTCCCCAACTTCTTCCAATCCTTGCTTGGGCAATACTTTTTTCTGAAAAAATTCCTCTCTTTTCGAGGCTTTTGTCTGGTAAATGAGTTTGTAAATCAATTTGATTTGCCGTTGAATGAATTTTTCAACCAGAAACTGCACCACCCAAAAACTGAAACCAAAAATGATCAACAAGGTCACCAGCCCAAGCAACAAGCTTTTTGCAATCCATCCGACTATCAGAGAGGCCAGCAGACCTACCGCAGTGGCAGAAAACAATGCAATCTTTTGAGGAGAATAGTTCTTCGCGTCGAACATACTGCAATCTACAGTATTCAAGGCTTATTTAGGTGTATCTCAGATGTCAAATTTATAGCCAACACCCTTTACCGTGGTAATACAATCCACGCCTAATTTCTGTCTAATTTTTCTGATGTGGACGTCAATTGTCCTGTCTCCAACGATCACTTCACTTCCCCAGATCTGGTTCAGGATTTCATTTCGCAAAAAGACCCTACCTGGCTTGGAAGCCAGATAATTCAGCAATTCAAACTCTTTTTTGGCAAGGCTGATGGGTTCCCCCTTGTAGTAGACCATGTATTCTTCAGGTTCAATCCTGAGCTCACCCACCTCAACGGCCTTGGATTCTTCGGGTTTGGCAACCCTTCTGAAAAATGCGTTCACTTTTGAAACCATTACTTTGGGGGAAATGGGTTTGCTGATAAAATCATCCGCCCCGAACTCAAGTCCTTTGACATGAGAGAGCTCGTCGCTCAATGCGGTGAGGAAAACAATCAGGGTATGTTCAAATGCGGGTTGGGACCTTAATATTTTGCAGACCTCAATGCCATTTTTCTTGGGCATCATGATGTCCAGGATGATCAGGTCTGGATTGGTTTCCCTGGCTTTCTGCAGTGCCTGGTCACCATCTTTGGCAGTAACAACATCATATCCATGGAGCTGAAGATTGTAGGTGATGATTTCCAGGATATCTGGCTCATCATCTGCAATCAGGATTTTTTTTGCGGCTGGCGCCATGGTATTGGGTAGTTTGGACAAAGTTAACCGGATGGTCTTTCATATCACAATTATGCTGGATTATTAAATTGTTAAGCCACTTACAAAGGTGCTGCTGGAAATTAAGTCTTAATTTTACATTGAATGTTTCCTTTGCGGTTGTTCATATGGGTTTTATTGCCTTTCATGGCTTTTTCAGCTGCTGGACAAGACAGCAGCCGTACTGTCATTGATATCCGAAGGATTAAATTGCATGAAGACATAGACGGCTTACAATCAAAGATTTGTGCACTGGACGGAAAGCCCGATAGAATGATTGTCATCAGCCGGGACCTGGATCTTGATTTGTTGCTGACCGATATTTACACCAGGCAAACGGATACACTGCAGCTGGAAATTGAAAAAAACGCAACAGCAGACCACCGGATCAAGGTTAAATATTTATCAGGGTTGAACATCCTGTTGGAAGAATTGCTGCGCTCCTTTCGCTCCAATACACTGCCTGCCAGTGAGGCGGCAACACTGTTGGAAGCGTATAGACAATATATGTGGCTGGATATCAGGGGATTGGGTATTACTGGCATTGTAGATCATTTCCCCTATGATATCAACAAGATCTTGCTGGGAGAAAATTCAGTTTTTTTTGAAAACCCTGCCCTGGAAGCTGCAAGGGTAATGATGTTCAGGCAGTTTGCCGCGCTTCATCCTGATCAGGTACTCTCCAGGATTGAGCCCTACCTCAACGCAAGTTTTGCTGATAGTCTTATTGTAGAAGCCGCCCATCATTACCCAGGGAATTTTTACAATTATGCGGCAGCGGCTGCTACACCCATTGGCAAAAAAATAAGGTCAATTGACGACACCCTGGTCCAAATGATTACAAGTATTGCTGATGAAAGTTCAGGAAGATTGATTTTTCCATTTTTGCATGCTATCACTAAGAGAAGAATATCTGTTGATAGCATCAAATCGGCCGCTACAGACAAATTCGCCTACTACCGCCTGTTGGTCAATACCCAAATCCAGTACATGGATGATATGCTTGCAAGTGATACGCCTATCCTGTTTCAGGAAATGGGAATCATGATCAAACGCAAAGCGGAAGAAATATTTATCAATGAAATCAACGCCTTGCATGATGAGCCAGAAGCAGTTCGATTTAAGATTTTAGAGCCACTTGGGGCGGCAGAATTGTATTATATCATTGTGACCGGTGAAGATGTCATCTATACTTCGAGCTATACAGGTGTATACAGCCGGATGATGGGCCGCATGCAAAAGCGCGGGGGTGATGCTTTGCTCATGGAAGTGAGGTTTGACCGGTTCAAGAAATTCGTCAGGATGGCTGCTGCTTACAATAAATTAGATCTTTTCTTATCCAGTATGCCAGCAGAAAATGCACAACTTCTGATCAAGGGTTTCGTGCGTGGTTTGGAAAAAAACCTCAACCTCGAAGACGCTGTCGATGTTGCAGATTCCTATGGAAGCATCAGCAACGCAGCCATCAGGAATTTGGTAAAAGTTGAAATTGCGAGTAACCTGGAGCAGCAACAATTGCTTGGCAATGGGAGGGGTGTTGCCATTTATGATATCCTCAAACTGCTCTTCATGTCTGCCTCAGATAGTTCACAGCTGCTTTCTCTCAAGTACGGCATTCCTCCTGTGTACGCACTTCCATTATCCAATCTTACTGACAGCACCGGGCGCATTGTGCAACAGGTTTTTTTCTATGGGGACAAAGACGGAAAAGAGTCATTTGCCAATTTCATGTCCATGTTCAGGGGCAAGAAAGAATGGAAAATTGTACAAGAGGAGAACTGGGTTGAAATCAAATCATTGGTAGGCAGGTCCGTGTGGATATTTGCCAATCTCCCCTTGGATAACACGATGGGAGATGATCCGGATGCAAAAGCACAAGCCTTACTGGTTGACTATTTGCATGAGCAGGGGCTCGAACCTACAATTGTCATCCACCGTGGGCACAGCTATCACCTCAAGTATACGGTCAGCCAGCTTCCTCCTTCTGCCAAAATCATTGTTTTGGGATCCTGCGGTAGTTTTCAAAACCTCAATACGGTGTTGAATATTTGCCCGGAAGCCCATATCGTTTCATCAAAAGAAGTGGGTACCAAGCTTGTCAATGAGCCGGTATTAAAATTGATCAATGAGTCTGTTCGCTTGGGGCAGGGGGTGGATTGGATCAGCATATGGCATCAGCTCGAAAAGCAATTCAACACAGGTGTCGCCAAAGAGCGTTTTGATAATTATATCCCTCCCCACAAGAACCTCGGAGCCTTGTTCATCAGGGCTTTTACCAACAGGGGCCAGTAGGGGGTGGTTGGCATGAATGATGAAAAACAAAAAGAAAGACAACCAGAAAAGATTATTTGATTTGCCATTGCTGGCCAGGATTTTTGCCTTTGCAAAACCATATGCCGGCAAATTTTATTTATCCATTGTGCTGGCCTTGTTGTTGGCGGTGCTCTCGCCCCTCCGGCCTTTGATGATCAATCTTACCCTTAAAAAAGTCAATGCTTCCGATGCGACTGGAACCCAGATGGTGTTGGATTTCCTGTTGTGGATCAGTCTCCTTCAGGTTGGGCTTTTGTTTGCAGAAACAGCCATGCGTTTTTTCTTTTCCTATACCACCTCCTGGCTTGGGCATCGGGTGGTGAAAGATATGCGGGTAAAAGTGTATCAAAAGATTCTTTCCTATAATTTGAAGCAATACGACAAAACACCCATCGGTACATTGGCCACTAGAACAATCAATGATATCGAATCCATCAATGATATTTTCTCAGAGGGTCTGGTGCCCATTGTGGCAGATTTTCTTTCAATTGTTGCGATACTTTCAGCCATGTTCTATACCAATTGGCAACTGACCCTTGTTTGCATCATTCCATTTCCACTCCTGATCATGGCCACTTATTTTTTCAAGGAGAGTGTGAACAAATCATTTGTCAATGTCAGGAATGCGATTGCAGCATTGAATGCATTTGTGCAGGAGCATCTTTCCGGCATGCAAATCATTCAGGCATTTACCGCAGAAAAAAGAGAACAAGAGCGGTTTGAGGCCATCAACAAAAAGCACCGTGACGCCAATATCCAGGCCATTTTTGCCTATTCTGTTTTTTTTCCGGTGGTGGAAATTGTATTGGCCTTTTCCATGGGAATACTGGTTTGGTTTGCAGCCAAGGATGCCTACCACTTGAACCAGGAAGAGGCTGTTCAGGTGGCGGGAAATATTGTTTCTTTCATCCTCTTGTTGAATCTCCTGTTCAGGCCCCTTCGGGTCATTGCCGATAAGTTCAATGTGCTTCAGATGGGAATGGTGGCAGGTGAAAGGGTATTGGCTGTGCTTGACAATACAGATGTGTTGGAAGATGCTCCTGGTGCAAGAGACTTGACAATCAGGGGGAAGATTGAATTCAGGAATGTTGGTTTTCAATACACCCATGGTCATCCGGTGCTCACTGACCTGAACTTCAAGCTTCAAGAAGGAGAGACCCTTGCCATTGTAGGGCATACAGGAAGCGGCAAGTCAACCATCATCAGCCTGATCAACAGGTTGTATCAACACCAATCTGGGGAAATCCTGATTGATGACCTGCCCATAGAAGCCTTCACCATCAATAGTTTGCGTGCAGGAACTGCTGTTGTGCTGCAGGATGTTTTCCTTTTTCCAGGTTCTGTTCATGACAATGTAACCCTTCGTGATCCATCCATCAGCAGGGAGGAAGTGAAAGAGGCAGCCAAAATGATCGGTATTCACACGTTTATTGAGCAACTTCCAGGGGGATATGATTACGATGTGATGGAGAGGGGAAGTACCCTGTCTATGGGCCAAAGGCAGTTGCTTTCCTTTATCAGGGCTTTGCTTTTCAATCCGGCCATCCTGATCCTGGATGAGGCCACCTCCTCTGTAGATACCCATACCGAGCAACTGATCCAGCAGGCCATTTCTGTACTGACCAAGGGAAGAACCTCTATTATTGTTGCCCATCGCTTGTCTACCATCCGTCAGGCCTCCCAGATTTTGGTCATGGACCAGGGGAAAAGGGTGGAAATGGGAAATCATGATGAACTTCTTGCCCTTGGAGGGAAATATGCACAAATGATCTCATTGCAGCAACAGAAAAATGGGGAATAGATTTTTAAGATTTTCGGGCAATTTTAACCCACTCCGTGCTATCTTTGCGCAAAATTTCAAGGCGTATATGCGTGTACATAGGCTAAAATCTTTGCTGGTAGCGACTCTGGGCCTTTTTTTGGCACTGGTTTCTACTTCCGTAAAGGCGAATGAGGAACCAGCAGGCGAGAGGCTTGACCCCGCAAAAGTCATCATGGAGCATATCCAGGACTCCCATGAGTTCCATTTTTTCACGCTCAAGAAGGCCCATGGAGAAGAATTCCATGCCACAATACCCCTGCCCATCATCCTTTGGAGCAAAGAAAGAGGGCTGATTGCTTTTTCCTCCTCCAAATTTCACCATGGTCATGCCTCTCATGATGGTTTTAAGATGGAGCACGATAAAATCCATGCGGTGAAAATGGAAAACGGCGTTGAGGTATTGGATGAATCAGTGCATGTTTATGATATCTCGCTGACAAAAAATGTCGTTCAGATGTTTCTTTCTCTGATCATTCTTGTTGTACTGATGATCAGCGTGGCCAACAAATACAAGAAAGGCCAGGGCATTACCTCCGCACCCAAGGGTTGGCAGAATGCCATAGAGCCCGTCATTACTTTTGTAAGGGATGAAGTGGCCAAGCCCAATCTCGGAAAGAAGTACATGAAATACCTGCCTTACCTGTTGACTGTCTTCTTCTTTATCCTGATCAACAATATTTTCGGTTTGATACCAGGTTCTGCCAATGTAACGGGGAATATCGCTTTCACTGTTGTGCTGGGTGTCATTTCATTTTTTGTGATCCTGTTCAGCACCAACAAGCATTTCTGGGGGCATATCTTCTGGTTTCCGGGCGTTCCTACACCAGTGAGAATCTTCATCATGTTGCCGGTTGAACTACTGGGCGTATTCACCAAACCCTTTGCGTTGATTGTGCGTCTGTTTGCCAACATGGTGGCAGGGCATATCATCATCCTGAGCTTTATCACGTTGATTTTCATATTTGGATCGATGAGTGCTGTTGCAGGCTGGGGATTTTCTCCACTCAGCATCGCATTTGCCGTATTCATTTATATGATTGAAATAATGGTTGCCTTTATCCAAGCGTTCATCTTCACCAATCTGACGGCGGTTTTTATTGGTCAGGCTTTTGAAGGTGGACATGAAGAGGGGCATCACTAAATCTTTTTTTTAATTATAAAACCAAGTATCATGAGTCTGATGAACATTCTGCTCGACGTTAGCGTTTCCCACCTCGGTGGTGCAATTGGCGCAGGTCTTGCTGCAATTGGTGCCGGTATCGGTATCGGACAGATCGGTAAGGGTGCAGTTGAATCAATTGCACGTCAACCCGAAGCTGCCAACGACATTCGTGCGAACATGATCCTGACTGCCGCTTTCGTTGAGGGTGTTGCCCTTTTCGCGGTAATCGCAGGTTTGCTGGCTGTATTGAAAGCCTAGTCGTTTCGCCAAAAAACACTGCATCCAATGCACAGGGCGGAGGATGCAGTACTTTTAACATTGTTATTCAAAATATAGAACATGGATCTTTTATTACCTGGTGTTGGTCTTTTGGTTTGGACCCTGTTGGCCTTCCTGATTGTCTTTTTCATACTCAAGAAGTTTGCCTGGGGTATCATCATCAAGTCTCTTTCTGAGCGTGAGCAAGGCATTACTGATGCATTGGATACTGCCAAAAAGGTAAAGGCAGAAATGGCCCAGTTGAAAAATGAAAACGAGGCCTTGATGGCTCAAGCCCGTGAAGAGCGTGCCCAATTGATCAAGGAAGCCAAAGAAACGAAGGACAAAATGATCAATGAGGCCAAAGAGCAGGCCAAGGCTGAAGCTGCCAAGATTGTAACCGATGCACAAGCAGCGATTCAGGCCCAGAAAATGGCGGCCCTTACAGATGTCAAGAACCAGATTGGAAACATGGTGATTGAGATTTCTGAAAAAGTAATCCGCAAGCAACTCGATAACAAGGCCGAGCAGGAAAAATATATTCAGCAAATGGCTGGTGAACTTCATCAGTTCGGAAACCAATAAACATGCGTCAAACAAAAGTTGCACAGCGTTATTCCAAAGCACTGTTCGATCTTGCCCTTGAAACAGGAAAGATTGAAGAGGTGAAAAATGACCTTGATTTGATCAAGGGGTTGGGGCACAAGGATCTCAGCGTTTTGCTGGTATCTCCTGTTGTTTCAGGAGACAAGAAAACGGCGATTTTTGATGCCATTTTTTCCAAGCATGTTCAGCCCCTTACATCTTCATTCTTCAAGTTGGTTTTTACCAAAGGCAGGTCTGTTGCCATCAATGAGATCATTGAAGCTTACGCCGGTAAATACAGAGAGCACAAGGGAATCAAGGTTGTTGAATTGACTACTGCAGTAGAAGCTACTGATGCAGTCCGTGCGGCAGTTGCCGAGCAATTAAAAGGCAACAAAATGCTGGCGGGAAAGACCATCCAGCTGAAAGAAAAAGTGGATGCCTCCATCATTGGCGGTTTGATTGTTCAGGTGGATGATAAATTGTTTGATGCAAGCATCAGGCATGACCTCCAACACATCAAGCGTCAGTTCATCAAAAACATGTACGTAAGTCAGTTAGGATAATCAATAAACAGATTACAATTTAAATCAGCAGTTATGATAGACATTAAGCCCGATGAGATTTCAGCGATACTCCGCCAGCAGCTGAGCAACTTCAACACATCAGCAGAGCTGGAGGAAGTGGGCACAGTACTTCAGGTAGGTGACGGTATTGCCCGTATCTACGGTTTGAACAATGTAAAATCAGGTGAACTTGTTGAGTTTGAAAATGGCGTAAAGGCCATTGCACTCAACCTTGAAGAAGATAACGTGGGTGTGGTATTGATGGGTGATGGCGCCGGAATCAAGGAAGGTTCAAAAGTAAAGCGCACAGGAATGATCGCCTCTATCAAGGCTGGTATGGGTCTTGTTGGACGTGTGATCAATACCTTGGGAGAACCCATTGATGGTAAAGGCCCGATTGCCGGAGACCTTTATGAAATGCCACTGGAGCGCAAGGCACCTGGTGTTATCTTCCGTGAACCGGTAAAAGAGCCACTTCAAACTGGTTTGAAGGCGATTGATGCGATGATTCCGATCGGAAGGGGACAGCGTGAGTTGATCATCGGAGACCGTCAAACTGGTAAGACTGCCATCGCAATCGATACCATCATCAACCAAAAAGAATTTTACAAAGCAGGTAAACCTGTTTATTGTATCTACGTAGCGATCGGACAAAAAGCATCCACCATTGCAGGTGTGATGAAAACATTGGAAGACAATGGTGCAATGGAATATACCATCATCGTTGCTGCTTCTGCCGCTGATCCTGCTCCGCTTCAGTTCTATGCACCATTCTCAGGAGCTGCCATTGGTGAGTTCCTCCGTGATACAGGAAATGCTGCGTTGATTGTTTATGATGACCTTTCCAAGCAGGCTGTTGCCTATCGTGAGGTTTCATTGTTGCTGCGCCGCCCTCCAGGACGTGAAGCCTACCCTGGTGACGTATTCTACCTGCACAGCCGTTTGCTCGAGCGTGCTGCGAAAGTTATCGCGAAGGATGAGGTTGCTGCCAAGATGAATGATCTTCCTGACTCCATCAAGCATTTGGTGAAAGGTGGTGGCTCATTGACGGCCTTGCCCATCATTGAAACACAAGCGGGAGACGTATCTGCCTATATCCCTACCAACGTAATTTCCATCACTGATGGTCAGATATTCCTTGAGTCGAACCTGTTCAACGCAGGTATCCGTCCTGCGATCAACGTAGGTATCTCTGTAAGCCGTGTGGGTGGTAATGCACAGATCAAGTCCATGAAAAAGGTCTCTGGTACCTTGAAGCTGGATCAGGCCCTTTACCGTGAGCTTGAGGCCTTCTCTAAATTTGGTGGTGATCTCGATGCTGCAACCAAGTCTGTAATCGACAAGGGAGCTCGCAACGTGGAAATCCTGAAACAAGGCCAATACCAGCCAGCATCTGTAGAAAAGCAGGTGGCCATCATCTATCTGGGTACACAAGGTTTGTTGAAAGATGTTGCTGTAAGGTCTGTAAAAGACTTTGAAGAACATTTCCTCCTTGAGATGGAAAACAAGCTGCCCCATGTACTTGCAGAATTCAAGAAGGGCAACCTTCCTGAAGATGGAATCAAGGAAATGGTTGCGCTTGCACAAGGCATCATGCCCCAGTACAAATAAGATCATTGCTTTATAGCACTAACAATACAAGGTCCGGAAGTTTGCTTTCGGACCTTTTTTATTTGATAATTTTCCAACCATTGCCCCATCATCTTGTTATATAACGGAGTCCCCTGCATTCGGTTAAACAACCTCTGGTTAGCAAACAAGTTCAACCCACAACTCATAACCCACAACCCCAAACTCACAACCCCTAAAATGCTCCTCGAAATCTCTCATCTTACCAAATCATTCGGCAGCTTTACCGCTGTTGATGATCTTTCTTTCTCGGTGAAGGAAGGAGAGGTATATGGTTTTCTTGGGCAAAATGGTGCGGGTAAATCGACAACCATTCGCATGATCCTTTCCTTGATCCGGCCAACAAAAGGAAGCATCAATATCTTTGGCATGTCCATTGAAAAAGAGCGGGAGAAGATTTTGCAACAGGTGGGTGCGGTAGTGGAAAAGCCGGATCTTTATCGCTACATGACGGGGTACGAAAACCTGAATGTTTTTGCCAGGCTCAGCAACAAAACCATCAGCAAGGCAGAAGTAATGAAATGCCTTGAATTGGTTGGTTTGGACAAGAGGGCCAAAGATCCTGTCAGGGTCTATTCACAAGGGATGAAACAGAGACTGGGCATTGCGGTGGCCTTGGTGCACAATCCATCATTGATCATCCTGGATGAGCCCACCAATGGATTGGATCCCCAGGGTATTGCCGATATCAGGAACCTGATCCTCATGCTCAGCAAAGAACAGGGTAAAACACTGTTGGTCTCATCTCATCTTTTATCAGAAATGGAACAAGTGGCCGATAGCATGGTCATCATCAACAAAGGAAAAAAATTGGTGGAAGGAAGGGTGAACGAATTGTTGAATCCAGACAAGGTGCAGTTGGAAATCATTACCGACAACAATGTGTTGGTCAAATCATTGTTGGGGAATTCGCGATGGTCTGAAGGACTGAGAAATGCTCCTGATCAGAAGGTATTGGTTGATGCAACCGCCGATGCAGTTCCCTTGCTTGCCAAATACCTGGTTGAGCACAATATTGGCAT
>CAITQQ010000240.1 GCA_903894575.1 uncultured bacterium | reverse complement strand
CTACCATTCTATCCATATATATTGCATGCAGATCATATTGATGGCTGCAACAAGGACCATTCTTTTGAGAACGTTTGATAACATACCTGCACCCCTGTTATTGATGCTGATCATTTTCGTGGGGTTGCTGTTACCGATTTTATGCTACAATATGCTCATGGGATTGAACTGCTGGTGGTTGTTTTCACCAAAGAAAACAATTGTACCCCAACAACAAGTAGCGCCAAAAACCATAGTGAACCTATAAATCAGCATGCTCATTATCGGTACTCGCAAGGGCCTCATTGAATGATCTTCTGGCCTTGCCCCTGAACTTATCAAACTTGCTGGCAACATCATCAACCATCGTGGTCACTCCATCTTTGACCCCTTCAACCAGGTCATCTCCCTTTTGCCTGATCTTTCTTCTGGTTTCAGACCCTTTGTCAGGCGCAATCAACACACCAATAAGAGTTCCTGCTGCTATACCTGCTAAAACGCCCAAAACAATTTTCCCGTTTGACATAATGAATAATTTAAAAGTTGAATGAATAATGATCAATACCCCCCAAAGCTATCCATAGAGGCCATCTATTCAAATGACCATACTGAGGATTCCATGTGATGGCCATCAGCAAAAGGTTGAAACAACAAAGACATTCATTGAAACTCCATGCAAAAGTGTTTCGGGCATTCCGTAATTTAGTGTCTACAACCACCAGAACATGAAGTGTAGGCTCATTACCTTTTTTCTACTTGCCATCTCCACCCTAATCATCAAAGCATCCCATGGGCAAGGGATTGATTCCATGATCAATGTATTTGCAGAGCAGTTTCCAAAAGAGAAAATACATGTACATTTTGACAAAACGATTTACAACAAAGAGGAAACCATTTGGTACAAGGTTTATATCCTTGATGATCAGGGACTTACGCAACTTAGCAAACATGTTTACATGGAGTGGTTTGATCAGGCTGGCAAGCTTATTCGCCAAAACGTTGCCCCTCTTTTCCAATCCACAGCCAAGGGAAGTTTCGAGTTGCCCGCTGATTATACGGGCAGCATCATCCGCATGAAGGTATACACGCGTTGGAGCCTGAATGATGACCCTGCTTTTGGTTTTGAGAGAGACATCATCATCAACAACAATGAAACCATCACAAAGCCAGGAAAAGCAGAAAACAACACCATTGTAAATGTTTTCCCAGAGGGTGGAGAACTGGTTACAGGGCTGAACAGCCTGGTGGCATTCAAGGCTACCGATAAATTTGGCAAACCGGTAAAAATCAAGGGATTGATCGTAAACCAATTGGGAAAAACCCTTGATACCATCAAAGTCAGGCATGATGGCATGGGCAATTTCAAGCTGATGCCCAAAGCTGGTGAAACCTATTCACTCAAGTGGATAGACCCCGCTGGCAATACCGGTATCATTGGCATCCCCGTCAACAAAAAAGAAGGCCTCACCCTGTCAGTTAATACCAACAATGAATTTGCAACAGTCAAAGTTGAAAGAACAGCAAGCATTCCGGACAATTGTAAGCGCCTGAACCTGCTGGTGCACATGAACCAGGTTGTCCTTTTCAAGGTCAGCCTCAATACTGCAGACAAGCAAGTGCTTTCTGCAAACATCCCGATTGAAGGATTGAATACAGGAATATTGCAATTTTCCTTGTTCAGTACCGACTGGCTTCCCCTGGCAGAAAGGATCGTTTTTGTCAACAACAGGGAACATGAGTTTGGCGCTAAACTCATCCCTCAATTGGTCACCCTCACCAAAAAAGGGAAAAACGTTTTTGATGTTTATGTGACAGACACTACAGTGACCAACATGTCTGTTGCTGTAACGGATGCTTCTTTGGAAAGTACTCAGGCCAACCATACCATATATTCTGACTTGTTGTTGAGCAGTGAGTTGAAGGGAAAAATCCACAACCCAGGATACTATCTTTCCAGCGATGCTGATTCAGTCACAGCAAACCTGGACCTGGTCATGCTGACCAATGGATGGAGAAAATTCAATTGGGAAAAACTAAAGGCTGCCATCGGCCCTGAAATCAAATATCCCGTTGAGACAGACATGATGAAGGTTTCAGGCAAGGTTTATGGACTTAAGACTGTAAGTGCCAATGACCTGATGCTCAACCTCATCATCCAGAACAAGGACAGCAGCAAGAATTTTATTTTTCAGCCGGTTACAAAAGAAGGACTTTTCCAGAGTGAGAACATGTTCATTTTTGATACAGCTCGGATCTTTTACAATTTCAATCAGAACCAAAAGCTGAATGAACTCACACAGGTTCAATTTGACAACGGGCTGCTCAAGGCTTCAGGAAAACAGCTTGAACTGAAGGATGAAAACATGCTCAACCTCTGGAATGACAGTGTTTCGTTGGCCAAAATGAATGCATTTCTTCAGATGCAGGAAGATTGGAAAAAAAGATCTTCTTATAAAACCTTACAAGAAGTAATCATCAAAGCAAAGGGTAAATCAAATGAGCAGGCATTGGACGAAAGATATTCAAGCGGCCTTTTTTCTGGGGGTGATGCTCAGGTATTTGATTTTCTCAATGACCCTGCAGCACTTGGTGGCATTGACATCATCTCTTATTTGCAAGGCAGGGTGGCCGGGCTTGTGATCAACAGATCGGGTGCATCAACAAGCATGAGCTGGAGAGGTGCAACTCCGGATCTTTATCTCGATCAGATGCAGGTAGGTGCAGATTTTATCCAATCCATCAATGTTCGTGACATCGCAATGGTAAAGGTATTCAGACCACCATTTTTCGGATCCATGGGCGGCGGCAGTGGTGGAGCCATTGCTATTTACACAAAAAAAGGTGGCGATTTCAAGGGCGACAACACCAAATCGAGCAAGAGCATGCAAAGCGCATTATTGGTAGGCTATACCCGATTTAAGGAATTCTTCAACCCCCAATACGAGAACCCCGCTGAAAACAATGAGACAGATATCCGAACAACCCTGTATTGGAATCCTTATGTCATCACCAATAAGAAAAGTCCCCGGTTCAAGGTGCAATTCTTTAACAATGACATCAGCAAGAGATTACAAATTGTATTGGAGGGGGTAAATGCTGACGGCAAAATGACCAGGGTGGTAAAAATTCTTGAATAATAAGCCAATGGTTCGGTTGAACAAAAATTGCCTGATTACAAAGTGGACAATTTGAAATACCCCAGGTGGAGTTCATCCTGCTTTTCAACAAGAGCATCAGAAAGAACTATCTGGTACTGAGACAATGTAGATGAAGAAAGAACCTCTTCTATTTTATACACATCATCCACATCAACGCCATATTGATCATCAATATGGGAATTGGCGCCATCAAAATGGGTATGCTTGAAAAAAGCAGTTCGCTTGGCAGCCTTGATTGCTGTAGATTTATCAGCAGCTGCTACAACCATTTTATAATGAAATTCCTCAAACTCATCTTTTTTGTACCCACCAAGGTTGATGAAAAAAAGTTTTTTTTGATCTGAAGACACAACCTCAGACCGATGGACAATTGTGATGTCCTGTCCATCAACCTGCGTCACTTCACGCCAACCATCAACGTGCATGTCCCCGTCTGCCTCAGGCCAGAATGATAACATCTCAGGAATGAGATCCCTCAATTGAGCTGCGATTCCGAAAAAAATATCATGTTGCTCAGTATGACGACCCTGGGGTTTGCATCCAATCAGGATCATGAAAAGCTTTGGGGTCATATTATTTTTTGTAGAACGAAAGTAAAAAATATCAACAATACCTCAATTGCTAATTCTGTTGTGTTTTAAGTAAATTGTACAACATATATACCAAACATGAAAAGAAGAAAATTCATCGCCAACAGTTCAATGGGAATTATAGCAGCCATTCCGGCATTTGATCATTTGTCTGCCTTGGATCTTCCTTTTTTTACAACTGGCATAAAAATCGGAGAAATCACCCCCACTTCAGCTATTGTGTGGACAAGATTGACCCGTGATGCCATCAGGGTAGCAGACAATGGCAAAAAACCTGAATTTTTGTATTTTGATGAAACAAAAAATGAATGGCACGATATAGCTTACTTCAAATCAACATACAAAGAAGACAGGCCTAACAGAAGGGTTCAAGTCAAATTACCTGCAGGTACAACGGTAGAACAACTGGATGGAGCCGTGCCAGGGAAAAAAGGATCTATCAGCATTCACTACAGCATAAAAGGTTCTGGCAAATGGCTTAAAACATCATGGAAGGCTGTTGACCAGGAAACAGATTATAGCTGCCAGTTTCTAATAGAAGGGCTGATACCATTTACAGAATATGAAATTCGGGTAATGGGGAAGACCAATGATAAAGCCAGCAATCAGTTTGAAGGCAGTTTCATTACAGCAGCAGAAAAAAATCATGGCATTCCTGTTAATTTCATGGTCACCACCTGTCACGAATACAATGACCAGGACGCTCCAAATGAAGGAGGTTTCAAAATCATGAAGGAAATGAAGAAACTCAACCCAGATTTTTTGGTGCACACCGGTGATGTTTTGTACCACGACCACAACTCAAAAAACCTTGCCCTTGCGAGATGGAATTGGCAGAGAATGAGCAGCCTCCGGGGTTATGTTGATTTTTATAAGAATACCCCCTGTTATTTCATGAAGGATGATCATGATACATGGATGAATGATTGCCATCCTGCATCAACCAATCAATTCATGGGCGATTTCACTTACAAACAGGGAGTAGAATTATTTCGGCAACAAGTTCCTTCAAGTGACAAACCCTACCGCAGTTTCCGCTGGGGCAAAGACGTTGAGATTTGGTTGTTTGATGTCAGGGAATTCAGAAAACCCAACGAAATGCCAGACGGACCTGACAAGACAATTTGGGGCAAAGAACAGTTGGAATGGTTCAAGCAGGGCTATACTGCTTCAGATGCAAGCTTCAAGATACTGATCAGCCCAACCCCTATCATCGGCCCTGATCGTCCTCAAAAAAAGGACAACCATTCTAACAAGAATTTCAGTTTTGAAGGCGACCTCATTCGCAACCTGATTGCAGGAAATAAAAACACCTTTGTCATTTGCGGAGACAGGCATTGGCAATATGTTTCTAAACATGCCAAAACGGGTACGTATGAATTTGCATGCGGACCAGCCAGCAATGAGCATGCAGGCGGATGGAAAAAAGACGAAATCTACCCTGAACATGAATACCTTAATATTGTAGGAGGATTTCTAAAGGTTGAAAGCTATAGGATCAATGACATACCTACAATTACATTCAACCACTATGGCGTTGATGGCAACATGCTTTTTCAAAAACAATTTTCCTGATAGCCTTTAACAAAAATCACTTAACGTACTGCTTATACTACATAGATTAGTAGTGTAAATACGTAAAATCATAACAAAACATATTGCTAAAATCATAATACAAAAACACAGGCGTTTAGTTTCTCAAGAACGATAAAGTTCTATTTTTTAAACACTAAAACTAAATGTCCATGAAAACGAAAAACCAAACAGCAGTCGCCTTTTCCATTTTGGCAGCATTTGTATTGATCTTCTCTTCTTGTAAAAAAACAGACAGCTTTAGAAAACCCGGCACGTATTCGCCGGTAAACACTGCCTCTATCAAGGATGTACAAGTCATCATCAGTGGCAGCGGAGCAAACTTTCAAACCGTCATGCTTGATGTTCAAAAAGTTGAAATCAAAGAAGACCTTGACAATTCAAATGATGACAATGATAATTTTGCAGATGCAGATGACAACATGGACGATCATCTGAAAACAGTTGATGAATTTGGGCAATGGAAATCACTTGGTCAAGCCCCACAACTGATAGACATGGCTTCCCTCAAAAATGGCGCGGAATCTCTGATTGGCAATAACACCGCCATGTACAAGGTTAGAAAAATCAGAATCACCCTCGGAACCAACAACTACATCATTGACAATGCAGGTGAAACACATGCACTCAAACTCGAAAATGATGTCGAGAAAGTTATCTACGTTGGAGTACACGAAGACGACATCGATGAATATCTTGCACTGAACCAACAAATATTTCACCTCTACTTTGATGCAGCCAATTCAATCAAAGTTGACAATGGAACCTACACCTTGGATCCCATTGTTCGTCCTTTCAGCATCAAAGCATATGGTGAACTGACCGGGCAAGTTCTTCCAGAAGATGTAAATTCTCTTGTCAAGATTGACGATGGTCAGGGAAACACAATGCTTGCCTTTACTGAGAAAAATGGTGATTTCAAAATAAGAGGATTGAAAGAGGGAAGCAACTACACAGTTACAGTTCAAGCCCCTGGATATGTACCACAGGAATTCACAGGTGTAATCATGGAAAAGGGTAAAAAAACTGAACTCAATGCCATCACACTGGTTCAATAATTATTGTAAAATAATATTTTTAAAAGAGTCTGTCTGCAAAGACAGACTCTTTTCATTTTACATCACATCAGCGCTAATTACAGGTCATCAAGCATCATATTCTAACTTGACGCTTGTCATAGAATGGTGAAATGTGCATATTTATCTTGCACATGATTGGGCAACTGCCAATTTCTTCATCTCGAAAAACATTTTTATGACCAAACACATTATCCTTCCAGCCCTTGCGTTTATTTTATTTATTGGCAGACCCACAGCACAGGAAAAAGTGGTTACGCTGCCGGAAGTTAGTGTAACATCAATTGCACTTGTAGCTCCCAATGTAAACAAGGCGTTTAAAAAAGCTTTCCCTGATGCTGAAGACTTGAACTGGTATAAATATGACAAGGAATACCTGGCCAAATTCATCATCAAAGACATGAACCACAATACCCTTTACAGGCAAAATGGCGTCATGAAATACGATATCAGCTACGGCTACCAACACAATCTTCCTGAAAAGATCAAGGACATGGTTACTGGTGTTTATGACAATTACAAGATCATCAGGGCCATCAACATCAAGGTTACAGAACGCAACATTTGGGTGATCAAACTGGAAGGCATGAAAAAATACCTTACCGTAAGGGTTGAGAATGAGGAAATGGATGAAGTTGAATCCTTTTCCAAAGCGGAAACAGAAAATTAATACTTCGTTTTTGACCGCTTGGAAAAAGATGGTTAGTATTGGTAATCAATTTTGACTACCATGAGACTGATCATCTTTTTCTTGTGTTCTATCGCGACTATGGCTGTAAAAGCCCAGGTGAATGGATATTCCCAAGCCAATGCCCATTCACACAATGATTATGAACAAAAGAATCCATTCCATGAGGCCTACAATGAACAATTTGGGTCTATTGAAGCAGATGTTCATTTGGTTGAGGGGAAACTTCTTGTAGGCCATGACAGCAAAGACCTCAGTCCAGCAAGAACGTTGGAAAACCTTTACTTGACACCCCTATCGCAATACAATGATAAAAAAAGGAAGCTCCAACTGCTGATTGATATAAAAACTGAAGCTGTCCCAACCCTTGATCGGCTGATAGAACTGCTTAAAAAATATCCCTTCATCACCAAAAATCCGTTGATCAAAATTGTCATCTCGGGCAACAGGCCTGATGAAAACAGGTATGCAGACTACCCTTCCTACATTTGGTTTGATGGACGATTGGACAAAACCTATACAGAACAACAACTGAAAAAAATTGCCTTGTTGAGTGACAGTTATGGCAAATTTGTCAGCTGGAAAAATCCCTGTCCCATCAACACTACAGACCGCGAAAAAATTATAGCTGCGGTAAAAAAAGCCCATGACCTTCAAAAGCCCATCAGGCTCTGGGCCAGCCCTGACTTCCCCGAAGCCTGGGAAGAAATGATAAGGCTTCAGATTGATTTTATCAATACAGACAAGATCAATGAACTTTCTGATTACCTCACCAAAAGAAATTCATCTCTTCGACTGCTTCCCTACAACAGGATCATCCGTTCTGCCGGAGAAGTCATTCGTTTTGGGAATCCAGCATTGGAAAACCATGCATTGGATGTGGCCGCTTTGGGTGAAAATGGTCATGCGGTCGTTGAGGATCGATATGGTATTACGGCCATCAATATCCACCAAAAGAAAGTCTTGCACCAGTGGCGGTTCAGTGAAATTCCAACCTTTGCCAATTTCATGAGCACTTACTCAGGCATCAAGACCTTTGTTGAAAATGGGAAAACCTGGATTGTATGGGGTGCCGCAGACAAAAGCAATGGGAAATCTTCTCTCATGATAGCTGAATGGAACAATGGCATTAAAAATATTGGCGACATTCCATTTGAGAAAGTTTCACCGGCCAGCAATGCCATCCCCAATGAAATAGCCGTTTCCAGGGAAAAGGATGGACTGTATTTGTATGTTGTGTTGAATGGAAACAATACCATTCAGAAAATTGATTGGAGCAGCAAAAAGACAATCTGGACTGCAGCCACTGGT
>CAITQQ010000239.1 GCA_903894575.1 uncultured bacterium | reverse complement strand
CTGTATAGATTTATGGATGTTCCGGGATATAACCAAACATATGTGAATCACTACAATTTTGGGAACTACATGGACATGTTGCTCATGGGAAAGACCAGCCGTGGAGGTTGGGCAGCCATCAATTGCATCCCCACTGCAGTGCATACCATCGCAGGAGCATTGGTGGGCAAATACCTGATGAGCAAGCAACAAGAAAAGACAAAACAATTGTTGATCTGGGGGATAGCAACCATCGTCATTGGCTATGGGATGGATCTGGCGGGCATTACACCGATCATCAAACGTATTGCCACTTCCTCTTTCACCATTGTTTCGCTGGGCTGGTGCCTATTGGGCCTTGCTGCCTGCTATTATTTTATCGATGTAAAAGGAAACAAAAAAGGATTGAGTTTTTTTAGTGTGCTGGGCATGAATTCAATTTTCATCTACCTTTTCTTTGAAATTGTGGGAGGCAAATGGTTCAACGGGTATGTTTCCACGATAGCTGAAGGACTGTTTCACCGCTTCATCGCAGACAATGGCATTGGCATCATCAGCAGCATATCCATTTTTTTTATTGAATGGAAGCTTTGTGAGTTCCTCTACAAGAAGAAAATATTTTTCAGGCTTTGATGGTTATGTCAATTTGGCCAGGATATTCTGAATGGTTGTTGACAACTCCTTTCTCTCCTTGTCTTTTCCACGGATAAAACCATTGTCATTCAGTTTGCCCAACACGGCCTCCATCTCAGTTTCATTGGCATAAACCATTTTTCTGAAAGGATTGGTCATGTCTTTTTCGCGTGACTGAACAATACCCTGAAAAACTTTTTCATTCGTTGCAAGATATCCCTTGAACAAGCTGGAAAGCTTTGTTGCGGTAAGATCAGCCAATGAAACTTGCTCAATTTCAAGCAAAGAGGCAACTGCATGTTGAAACAGATGCTCCGGATTTGAATCAGCGAGTCCTCTGTAGGCAAGATGAACGGAATCCCAACTGTTCAATTTATTTGATTTTATTTCCTCCAACAAAACAGCAAGGGATGATGAGGGTACAAGCTGTCCACCAATGTTTACCCACTCTTCCCTTGTTTGTAAATATGAACCGGAAGTTAAATTGAGTAAGCTTTCACTTGTAAGATCTGTGCTGTACTTTGCTGCCATTTGACCGACTGCATAATAACGCACCATTTCTCTGAAAGATGCATAGGCTTTTCTGGCCTTCAATATCACAACTTTTCTTTTGCTGTTTTCAAATCCTTCAGCAAGTATTTCAAGTTGATCCAAAAGTTTATCATCATTGTTAAAAAGTTCCCTAGCCCTAGCCTTACAGGTCTCATCGTCAGGGATTTCTGTTCCACAATACCTGAAATAGGCCTTCCCGGCAAATAAACACAGCAAATCGAGTGCGTTAAAAATTTCATTGATGCTGTCTGGAGCAAGGCTCCTGTATTCCAGGGCAAGTTCTTTGGTTGCCCTGGCATCACGGTCTTTGTACTTCCACTCATTCCTTTGCAAAGCATAGTGATTGTACTGAAACCAATAAGCAGG
>CAITQQ010000238.1 GCA_903894575.1 uncultured bacterium | reverse complement strand
TAACCAACTGAGCTACAACCTCCGTGAGAATGGAGTGCAAAATTAATGGAAATGTTTACTCTACCAAAATTGAATTTGACTTGCTTGAGATCAACTAACTTTGCAAAAAACACCAATATGAATTATTGGCTCATCTTAATCCCTTTGATATCTGCCTTTATCGGTTGGTTTACCAATTGGATAGCCATAAAAATGCTTTTTCACCCCAAGGAACCCAAAAAAATTCTTGGGATTACTTTTCATGGTATTTTTCCAAAAAGGCAACGACAATTTGCTGAAAAACTGGGTAAACTGGTCAGTGAGGAGCTTTTGTCTTTCAAAGAAATTGAAGAAAAAATCACCCATCCTGAGAACCTTTCCAAAATGTTGCCCCTGGTTGAGGGTAAAATAGACCATTTCCTTCGTGAGAAACTCAGCAGCGTTTTCCCTATGATTTCAATGTTTATAGGACAAAATACCATCAACCAGCTAAAACTGGTTTTCATGCAGGAGCTGGAATCCATGTTCCCTGAGATCATCGGATCATATATGAAAAATATTGAATCTCAGCTTGACCTGGAAAAAATGGTAACAGAAAAGGTCTCTGGCTTCTCCAGCGACAAAATGGAAACCATACTCAATCAGATCATGTCCAAAGAATTCCGTTTTGTTGAGGTAATAGGAGGAGTTTTAGGCCTGGTCATTGGAATTTTGCAGGTTTTGATTACTTTATTGACATCCTGAACTTAATTATCCTTTTTTTGTTTAACATTTACTTGACTTTCAATCCGAAAGATTAAGTATTCATAAAGCATCCAATCCATTAAAATACAGCTTAATGCAAAAATTATTTCTTGTCTTGCTAGCCTTTCTTTCCTATAATGCCTTTGCACAAATCCCAGGGGGCGGAAGACCCTCCGGAGCCAGCCAAAACATGAACATTGGTAGATTTTATGGCAAAATCACAGATGCTAAAACCAATAAAGGTGTAGAAGCTTCTTCAGTTCAACTTGTACAATATGTTATTGATAGTGCAACCAAAGCAAAGAAAGCCAAAATCATCTCAGGTCAATTGACCAAGAGCAATGGAGATTTCAGCCTTGAGGGACTTCCTATCAGGGGTCAATTTACCCTGAAGGTCACCGCCATTGGATACCTGACCCTTGAAAAACCGGTAAAGTTTGATCTTGGTGCCAATGGAAATGATTTTTCCAAGATCATGAGCAATGCAGATGTTGATTTGGGAAATATAAAGCTGGAACTTGATGCAAAACAACTGGAAGAAATCAAGGTGGTGGGAACAAAACCCTTTATGCAAATGGGTGTGGACAGGAAAATCTTTAACGTTGAAAAGAACCTTGTTTCTACCGGACAAACGGCTTCAGAAATGATGAAAAACATTCCTGGTGTTGATGTTGATATCGACGGAAATGTAAGCCTAAGGAATGCATCCCCCACCATTTTCGTAGATGGGAGACCTACCAACCTTACGCTTGACCAAATCCCCTCTGATGCTATCCAAAGTGTAGAACTCATTACCAATCCTTCTGCAAAATTCGACGCTTCAGGTGGCATGTCTGGCATCATCAACATTGTTCTCAAGAAGAACAGGAAAGCTGGGTATAATGGTAGTCTTCGGGCAGGAATTGACTCAAGGCTGATGCCTAATTTTGGTGGTGACATCAACATCAAGCAAGACAAGGTGAACTTTTTTGCCAGTTCCATGTACAACAAGAGAAAATCGATCGGTGAAGGAGAATCCATCAGGGAAGAATTTTTTGCCTACCCTTCCATCCGTTACAACCAATCCAATAACCCCAAAAGCCTTGGCTTTTTCAATTACAACAGGGCGGGTCTTGATTATTTTATTGATAACAGAAATACATTGACTGTTTCAGGAAGCCTTGTCATGGGTGAATTCAACAATGAAGATGAACTGTCCATCAAAACAGATACGCTTTTTAATACCGGAACAAAGTCTATTCTCTCCAAAAGAGCCACTAGTTCAGGTTTTAATTTCAACAATTATGGTTCTGCTGTAGGCTTCAAACATCTTTTTAGCAAAAAAGGCATGGAATTGACTGCTGATTTGAACTACAACAAAAGCAGCAATAAGAGCAATGGCGGTTTTCAAACCCAGTATTTTGACTTGCAGAGCAACCCCAAAGGTGGCCTGATCAATCAAAAGCAAAATGGTGAAGGTGGAAATACGCTGTATACAGTTCAAACTGATTTCACCAATCCATTGGGAGAATCATCCAAAATGGAACTCGGATTCAGGGCAGCCATCAGGGATTTCCAAAGTGAAAACCTCAATTACATTTATAATATTGCCTTGAACCAGTTCATTCCTATTACATCCATCAATGCCAATTACAAATTCAACGACAAGGTTTTTGCAGTGTATGGCACTTATGGAAATATAATCGGCAAAAAAACCAATTATCAACTTGGACTAAGGGCTGAAAGCTCGAAGTACACAGGAACTTTGATGACAACTGGCAAGAGCTTTGGTAACAGTTATCCATTGAGCCTTTTCCCCAGCCTTAATTTTACACATCAAATAGACCAAACACAAGACCTGCAATTTAGTTATGCTAGAAAAATCAACAGGCCAAGTTTTTTCCAGATTCTGCCTTTTGTTGACTACACTGATTCACTCAATATCAGCAGGGGTAATCCTGACCTCATTCCCGAATTCACCAACTCCATTGAGCTGAACTACCAAAAAACATTCAAAGGAAACAACAGCCTTTTGGTTTCTGCCTACTACAAACAAACCGACAACCTGATGACCCGCTTTCAGGTAAAAGAGGCCAGCACCATCCCAGGTAAGGATATTCTTGTCAACACCTACATCAATGCCAACAGCAGCCGTGCATACGGCTTAGAATTGACCTCCAGAAACCCACTCACAAAATGGCTTGAGTTAACGACCAACCTTAATTTCTTCAATTCCAGCATCAACAGCAATAACCTGCAGGTTGACCTCAATAATTCATTGTTCAGCTTATTTGGAAAGGCCAATGCCAACATCAAGCTTCCCGCGAATTTCACACTTCAACTTGCCTATGATTTCAGAAGCAAATCAATCCTCCCACAAAACAACTACAGTGGTGGAATGAGTGGTGGCAGAAGCGGTGGTGGCAGTAGCATGGGAGGAGGAAGCTGGGGAGGTTTCCAGCAAACTTCTGCTCAGGGTTATGTAAAACCCAATTATGGATTTGAATTCGCACTCAAAAAGGATTTTCTAAAAGAAAAAAGAGGATCCCTCACTTTGAGCATGAACGATATGTTCAAAACCAAGGTCTATGGCTCCTACTCCGAATCGCAGTATTTCACACAAAGCAACTCCAGAAGGCGTGATTGGCAGGTATTCCGACTAAACTTCAGTTATCGTTTTGGTAAAGTGGATGCAACCATTTTCAAAAGAAAAAATACCAAGAGTGGAATGGATGGCATGCAGGAAGGCATGCAAATGCAACAACAACCTTAATTCAAAAGCCGCTTTTCAAAAAGCGGCTTTTTTTTATCTTCTTTTGCCCAAGAGCATGGGCACAAACGAAAACTCATCAAACTTTTCCTCATCAAAGCTTCCATCTGCCAATTTGGTAATCCTGTGCATTCGCTGAACCTCACCTTCATTCAATGGTAAAACCATGCATCCACCAACTTTTAACTGGGCCAAAAGCTTTTCAGGCACAAATGGTGCAGCAGCAGTAATCAAAACCTTATCGAAAGGGGCATAGGTGGGCAATCCTTCAAATCCATCTCCAAAAAACATCCTCAACGTAGGGTATTTTTTGAGAAACTGAAATTCCTTGTTGGCATCAAAAAGTTTTTTCTGGCGTTCAATTGAAAAAACCTTAGCCTGCAATTCGCAAAGGACTGTTGCCTGATAAGCACTACCAGTACCCACTTCCAAAACCTTATCAAAAGGCTTGATGTGTAAAAGCTGGGATTGATAAGCCACGGTATAGGGATGAGAAATGGTTTGATCCTCCCCTATTGGAAAAGCACGGTCTTCATAAGCCTGTTGTTCAAATGCCGAATCAAGAAAAAAATGACGCGGAACATTCAACATGGCCTGCAATACATTTTCATCTGTAATTCCCTTCTCCCTAATAAGGTTAATCAGTTTGTTTCTCAGCCCCTTGTGAAGAGGTCTGTCCTCTCTATTCCTCATGTAAGTTTTCCTTAACGTAACCTTTTATACAAGCAATTCAATTATGCCAAACCAAGCTCAGCAATGATCATGTTAATCTTATCGCCCAGGGTGGCGTAGGCTGAGTCAAAATCTTCTGCACGTTCCAATGTACCCTGAACACTGAAATAGAATTTTATTTTAGGTTCAGTTCCTGAAGGTCTTGCACTGATTTTGCTGCCATCTTCCAGTACAAATTGGAGCACATTGCTCTTGGGTAAATCAATGGCACAGACTTGTCCATTGGCCAAATCCTTGGCCTCTCTTTTTTCGTAATCATAGAGCCCTATGACAGGAACACCAGCCAAAGTTGAAGGAGGATTGTTCCTGAATTGATCCATCATTTCAGCAATTTGTGCCTGTCCGTCTCTCCCTTTTTTGGTAATGGAGATGAGGTGCTCTCTGAAAAGTCCGTATTCAGTGTAGAGTTCTACCAGTTTTGTAAAAAGACTTTTACCTGCATCCTTTTCATATGCCGCCATTTCACAAAGGAAAGCCACAGCACTTACAGCATCCTTGTCCCTCAACTGATCTCCAATCATCAAGCCATAGGATTCCTCTCCACCAATGATATAATTTTCATGGGCCTCCTTGGATTTGATCAACTCTGCAATCCATTTGAAACCTGTGAGTACATTGTAACACTTGATTTCGTTCTTGGCTGATATAATATCGATCATGTCAGTGGTGACAATGGTTTTGACAACCATATCATTGTCTTTTGCCAGTCCTTTTTTACGACGGGCCTCAATCATGTAATTGAAGGCAAGCACTGCAGTCTGGTTTCCATTGAGCAATACCCAATGGCCATGGTTGTCTTTTACGCCTACTCCAACACGGTCTGCATCAGGATCAGTACCCAGAAGGATGTCGGCATCAATGGACTGGGCCTTTTTCAAACCCAGGCTCATGGCTTCACTTTCTTCAGGATTGGGATATACTACTGTTGGGAAATTTCCATCTGGTATGATTTGTTCATCAACAAGGGTAAGGTTGGTGAAGCCAAAAGCAGCAAGTACCTGTGGAACCAATTTGATGCCTGTTCCATGGATGGGTGTGTATACTATTTTCAAGTCTTTTTGGCGTTCAATGGCATCAGGATAGATGCTCAAGCCCTTTACCATATTGATATAGGCCTTATCCATGTCTTCTCCAATGATGTGGACATTGGCTTCTCCACCTGTCCATTTGACCTCATCGACGGATTGTATCTTCTCTACTTCTGCAATCACATTTTTGTCGTGGGGAGGTACCAACTGTCCGCCATCATTGAAATATGCCTTGTACCCATTGTATTCTCTTGGATTGTGTGAAGCTGTACAAACCACTCCTCCCTGGCATTGAAGATGCCTGATGGTGAAAGAGAGCTCAGGGGTAGGCCTCAATGACTCAAAAAGATACACCTGAATGCCATTGGCTGCCATCACATTGGCAGTAATTTCAGCAAAAAATCGGCTGTTGTTTCTGCTGTCATGCGCAACAGCCATTCTTATTTGCTGGTTTGGAAAAGATTGAATCAGGTAGTTGGCAAAGCCTTGCGTTGCCATGCCGATGGTATATTGATTGATCCGGTTGGTTCCAACCCCCATGATACCCCTCAGACCACCTGTACCAAATTCAAGATTGCGGTAAAAGGCATCTGCAAGTTCATCAAGGTTATTGGAGATGAGGTCTCGAATGGTATTTTTAGTCGCATCATCATAATTCCCTTCTAACCATTTGTCTACCCGAGCTTTGATCATTGCTTCCATTTGACAATAATTTTTACAAACTTAACAAACAGAGCCGTAAATGCAATTAACTTCATCCTTTATATTAACACTTGCATGTTGTATCGTTTTTTATGTCAATTTTTTAGCATTATCCTGTTGTTGTCCATGGGTTTAGGTACGCATGGACAGGATAGCACATTCTCCCGTTTTCCAACAAAGAAATGGGTACTCGGTGGTGTTCAGGCCGGATTGTGGGGCGGAACTTTTTACTCTCTGAACCAAACCTGGTATGCCAACTATCCCAGGAGTGATTTCCATCTCTACAATGACTGGAAAGAATGGCAACAGATGGACAAGGCGGGACATGCCTGGTCCAGTTATCAAATCAGCAACCATACCAGTAAAATCTGGCAATGGGCAGGAATGGACAAGAAAAAAGCAGTTCTGATTGGGGGTATCAGTGGCATGGCTTATTTGAGCATCATTGAAATCTTGGATGGATATTCCGATAAATGGGGGTTTAGCTTACCGGATGTAATGGCAAATTCAGCTGGGGCAGGTATTTATGTTGCACAGGAATTGGCCTGGAATGAACAGAGGGTTACAATCAAACTCTCCTACTCCCCTTACAGGTACGGAACATTAACATCAAGGGCCAATGCTTTGTTTGGATCAGGCGATGCCGAAAAAGTGCTGAAGGATTATAATGGCCAAACCTACTGGGCCAGTGTAAATGTCAAATCTTTTTTTCCGGACTCCCATTTTCCCAATTGGTTCAATATTGCCCTTGGATATGGCGCAAGAACAATGTTGGGGGGGTATGAAAATACATGGACAACAGTATCAGGTATGACCGTCAACCGATCAGATATTCCCAGGTATAAACGGTTTTATCTCTCTGCAGATGTTGATCTGACAAAGATCAAAACAAAAAATAAAACGTTGAAAACTGTATTTTCTCTCGTCAATGTATTGAAAATTCCTGCACCAACTGTAGAATGGAATGGATTGGGGAAATTAAAAATTCACCCATTCTTTTTTTAAATTACTCAACATAGGCTCCAGCCAACTTACCCTCTACTACCTCAACCGATATATTCTCCTGTAAAGTAGTCGCCAATGAAATGCCCACATAATCTACATGAACAGGAAAAATCTTATAGCTTCTTTCTACAAGCGTAAGTGTCTGGATTTGCTTCGGAGAAAACTGCAGAAAAGGAAGTATGGCATACAACAGGGTTTTCCCGCTGTTCACTACATCATCAACGACAATAAGGATCTTATCTTTCAGGTCAATTTCAGTAGGAATGGCGCAATGGATTGGATTGGACTTGTCAATCTGGATCTCGATCAAATCAATCTGCAAAGTA
Source organism: uncultured bacterium (assembly GCA_903894575.1). Taxonomy (GTDB): domain Bacteria; phylum Bacteroidota; class Bacteroidia; order Chitinophagales; family Chitinophagaceae; genus Pollutibacter. Next base: position 20,595 of record CAITQQ010000238.1, on the reverse strand, counting down.
GAAATCTCAGCCAGGATGGCTTTTAATTCTTGGGCAACGACATACCCATTTTGCCTAATGCCAGCGATGGAAACAGAGGTTGCTCCATTGTTTCTTTCCAGGATTTCAAATGCCATTCTCCTGAGACTCATCATGGCTTTTTCTGGTGTAAGGATGTACTTCTTTCGCATGGTGTTGGTATGATTTTTGAATAGTTGTGTAATTTAGTGCAGTTGCCACAAAATATATAAAAATGAATTTATCATATCAACATCTTATTCCAGAAACGTTCAGCGATGCATCAAGGGTCTGGATCTACCAGTCCAACAGGGTTTTTACCCTCTCCGAGGCATTGACCATTGAAAAAATACTGGAAGATTTTACTGCAGATTGGAAAACTCATGGAACACCCGTCAAAGGTTTTGGAACCTTGTTCTTTGGACAATTCCTCATCTTGATGGCTGATGAGGAAGTGACCGGCGTCAGCGGATGCAGTACGGATAGCTCTGTAAGACTGATCAAGGCTATTGAAGAAGAGTTCAAGGTTTCTATGTTCGACAGAATGAACCTGGCTTTTTACATCAATGAAAAAGTGCAATTGCTACCTTTTTCCCAGTTGAACTATGCCATTGACAAATCATTCATTGACAAAGAGACCCTGTTTTTTGACAACACAGTCTTGAACAAGGCTGAATTCATGAACCGATGGATTACTCCCCTTTCAATTTCATGGCTGGGCAAACGAATCTTACCACAGGCACATCAATAATTGATTTTTAGGTGTGACAATTTGTCATATCTCTCCTTTTTCACTAATTTTGCAGGATGCTCAATTTTGCCAACAAAACAATTGATGAAGCCCTTCAAGGCGAGGCCTATGCTGGTGAACTTGCTACTGAAGCAACACCTGGAAAGCGATTTTACATAGAGAGTTATGGTTGCCAGATGAATTTCAGCGACAGTGAAATCATCGCCTCCATCTTGCATACTGAAGGATTCGGTCCTACCAGAAATGTTGAAGATGCAGACCTTATCTTTCTTAATACATGCTCCATCCGTGAAAAAGCCGAGCAAACCGTTCGAAAAAGACTCACTGAATTCAAAAAAATCAAAAAACAAAGGCCCTCTATGCTGATTGGCGTATTGGGATGCATGGCAGAAAGACTGAAAAGCAAACTGCTTGAAGAAGAAAAACTGGTTGATATTGTGGTTGGCCCCGATGCATACAGGAGTTTGCCACAGTTGATTGATGAAGCCGAAACTGGAACAAAAGCGGTAAATGTATTGCTCAGCAGAGAAGAAACCTATGCTGATATATCTCCAGTACGTCTCAACTCCAATGGAATCAATGCCTTTGTAAGCATCATGAGAGGCTGCAATAACATGTGCGCTTTTTGTGTAGTGCCTTTTACAAGAGGAAGGGAAAGGAGCAGGGATGATGCCTCGATTGTTGCCGAATGCAGGGATTTGTTTGAACAGGGATACAAGGAAGTTACCTTGCTTGGTCAAAATGTTGACAGTTATTACTGGGTGGATCCCAACACCAATCATCCTGTGGATTTTGCCATGCTGCTGGAGAAAGTGGCACTAATCAGTCCATCACTCCGCATTCGATTCAGCACCTCTCACCCCAAAGATATTACAGACAAGGTCTTGCATACGATGAAGGCACATGCCAACATTTGTAAATACATCCATCTACCTGTTCAAAGTGGATCTACCAGGATTTTGCAACTGATGAACAGAACCTATACCAGAGAATGGTACATGGCCAAGGTGAAAAGAATCAAAGAGATCATGCCAGATTGTGCCATCAGTGCTGATATCATCACAGGATTTTGTACAGAAACCGAGCAAGACCACGAAGACACGCTTGACATCATGCGTCAGTCACAATATGAGTACAGCTACATGTTTGCCTATTCTGAAAGGCCTGGAACCCTTGCAGCAAAGCGCTACACCGATGATGTTCCCGACGAGGTCAAAAAACGCAGACTTGATGAAATCGTGAAGTTGCAAAACAGCTTATCACTTGAAACCAACAAAAAAGATATTGGAAAAGTTTTTGAGGTATTGATTGAGGGAAACTCCAAAAAAAGTGACCAGCAATGGATGGGAAGAAACAGCCAAAACAAAGTAATGGTTTTCGATAAAATTGAAAACAGCCAGCTTCAACCAGGCAGTTTTGTGCATGTGGTGGCGGAATCCTGTACCCAGGGAACCCTTATGGGAAAAATTGTGAACCATTCCTAAAAGCACCAAACCATGGATATTCAAAGCATAAAAAATAGGTTTGGCATCATCGGTAACTCCCCTGCCCTCAACTACGCATTGCAGGTGGCTACGCAGGTTGCCAATACCGACCTGACTGTGCTTATTGTTGGTGAAAGTGGCGTTGGAAAGGAAATTTTTTCACAGATCATCCATGCTTTATCGCCAAGAAAACACAATCCTTTTATTGCGGTGAACTGTGGTGCCATTCCTGAAGGAACCATAGATTCTGAATTATTTGGTCATGAAAAAGGATCTTTTACAGGAGCTGTTGATTCCAGAAAAGGCTATTTTGAAACCGTAAATGGTGGCACACTTTTCATGGATGAGATTGGGGAAACGCCATTGGGCACCCAAGCAAGGCTATTGAGGGTTTTGGAAAATTCAGAATTCATCAGGGTTGGATCTTCAAAAGTCCAGAAAACGGATGTAAGGGTTATTGCTGCCACAAACAAAGACTTGCTGACCGCAACACAAAACAACAAATTCAGGGAAGACCTTTATTATAGGCTCAATACAGTTCCCATCAGGGTTCCATCACTCAGAGAGAGGAAAGAGGATATCATTCTGCTTTTCAGAAAATTTGCAGTTGATTTCGCGGAGCGTTACAGAACAAGTCCTATTCAACTAACCGAAGAGGCAAAAGCAATGATGCTCAACTACCCATGGCCAGGGAATGTGCGTGAATTGAAAAATATTGCTGAGCAGATATCTGTTTTGGCAGAAGACAAATCAATATCAGGCAAAGACCTTGAACGATTTTTACCCAAAAACAGCACCAACAATTTACCCATCCTTGTTGGATCTGGTCCTATGTCGACAGGCCAAAATGAATTCATGAATGAGCGGGATATTCTTTACAAGTTATTCTTTGATTTAAAAAAAGATGTTACTGAGATGAAGAAAATGTTTCTTGAAATCGTTCAAAATCCATCCAATATACCTTCAGTTTCACACGTGATGGAAGAATCTTATCTTCAAGACATGCCCATTGCAAGACAACATCAGGATCATCATACCCATGGAAACATCATTCCTGTTAGCAGTCAGCCCATGCTTTTGACAGAGAACAGAGAAATGCAGGATACCATACTTGTTGATGAATCACTCAATATCATGGACAAGGAAAAGGAATTGATTGAGAAAGCACTTCGAAAGCATAAAGGAAAAAGGAAAGATGCCGCCTCTGATTTAGGCATCAGTGAAAGAACACTTTACAGAAAACTGAAAGAATATGACATTGAAGATTAGTACATTATACAGTAAATATGCAAAATTACTGGTTCTTGTATTGGCAATCGTCAGTGTACAAGGAACCTGCAGGTATTCACTGAAAGATGTTTCCATTCCCCCTGAAATCAAAACGGTAAGGGTATTCTTCATAGAAAACAAGGCCAGGTATATCAATCCGCAGTTGAGTCCAAAACTTTCAGACAAACTCAGACAAAAGATCATCAACCAAACCAGGCTTTCACAAACCAATAATGATGCTGATTATGAGATCAGTGGTTATATCAGCGATTACTCTGTCAATACTTCGGGTATTTCTCAGCAACAGGTAGCGAGTAACAACCTGAACGTAACCGTACACATTATTTTCAGAAACAGACAGGATGAAAAAAAGAACTTTGAGGCAGACATCACAAGAAATTTCCCTTTTTCTGCCAGCAAAAGCCTTACACAGGCTGAAGCAGAGCTGAATGAACAGATGGTAACCAACCTTACCGATGAGATTTTCAATCGGATTTTTTCAAATTGGTAAAGGAGCTTAAATTAGCAAAATGACGAAGGAAACTGATTTTATGGTCCAATCCCTCTTTCAGAGAGAAAGCATGGATGAGATGACACTTGACGAACTCAGGCGTCATGCTGAAGCCTTTCCCTATTCTTCGATCATACAATTTTTATATACCTGTAAACTAAAATCCCAGTACCACCTTGACTTTCCTGAGGCTGTTTCGAAGACAGCGTTGTTTTTTGATGACTCCAGTTGGCTCAATTACCAACTCATGGAAGAAACTGAAAAAGGAAGTTTCAGGAAAATCATTTACGACAGCCAGTTCAACAATATCAGTGAGGATGAAATGATTGAAGGGTTGAGCTTGCCTGCTGAAGGCTTGGAGGATGCAGGTGTTCAGGCGTTTAGGGAGGATAAAGATCATATTGATGAAACAGAAGGTGAATTTGACGAGCCTGCAATTGTAGTTCCTACTGTTGCCAATGAGCCACAAGTTGCTGAACCAGCCCCTTCGTCCAAAACAAACGAAGATTTCGAAATCCCTATAACGCCCTACCATACTGTTGATTATTTCGCCTCTCTAGGCATCAAAATCAATATTGAAAGCGACAAGGATGAGCTATCCATGAAGGTTAAAAGCTTCACCGCATGGCTTAAAACCATGAAAAGGCTTCAACCGGCTTCTGAAAATGTTACGATTAAGGATATTCATTCTATTCTCGACACCCATAATGATAAAGAAAATCCAACAGAAGCCATATTTACAGAGGCAATGGCCGAAGTTTATATGAAACAAGGACTCACTGAAAAGGCTATTGAGGTTTATGACAAATTAAGTTTGCAAAATCCTCTCAATAGCCATATTTTTGCAGACAAAATTTCTAAGATCAAAGAAAACAAGGTATGACAACAATTTTTATCATTTTAATTATACTGGTTTCAGCACTTCTTGGCGTAATCGTTCTGATTCAAAACCCAAAAGGTGGAGGTTTAGCAGGCAATATTGCAGGGTTCAGCAACCAATTCATGGGTGTGAAACAAACAACTGACGTATTGGAGAAAGGAACCTGGATTCTTTCAAGTATTTTGGTTATTCTTTGCCTCATTTCTGCTTTGGTCATCAACTCAGGCAAATCTGCAGGTTCTGACACATTGAAGAGCATACCAACCACCACTGGGAATACAGCTCCTCAACAGGCCACTGCTCCAATGCCACAGGCTCCAGCGCCTGCACCTACTCAACCCAAATAATCAGATTAAATTATTTTAAAACCCTGCTTCCTGAAAGCGGGGTTTTTGTATATATTGAGGAATGGTACAAAAGAAAACAAGGAAAAAGCAGGTTAAAAAGAGATCAAACAAAATCTCAATTATATTACTTGTCATCCTTGCATTTGTTTCATCAGCCTTTTTTTATGTGCTTTTTCTCAGACCGGCAACCAATTTCAATGCCGAACAAGCCACTTTATACATTCCGACCAAGAAAGCTGAAAAACTTTTTGTGAAGGATCTTGTTCGCAAACACACCAAGCCAGTAGCATTTACCACTTTTATAGCGTTGTCCGATTGGACAGGATATTGGAATGAAATCAAGCCAGGAAAATATGTGATAGAGAAAAATGCCAGCATTTTTACCATTTTCCGGAATTTAAAGGGAGGCAGACAAACGCCTGTAGAACTTACCATCAATAAATTCAGAACAAGAAGAGAGCTTGCCAAATATGTTGGAGGTAAGCTTGAATGTACTGAATCTGACGTATACAGGTTCATATCGAACAGTGACTCTATCCAACCATTTGGGGTACAACAGGAAACCCTGATGACCCTCATCATACCCAATACCTATGAAATTTACTGGAACAGCAGCCCCAGTGATTTTATGCGAAGGATGAACAAAGAGTCCAATGCCTTTTGGACAGACAGCCGAATAGACAATGCGAAATTGCTGGGCCTTTCCAAAGAAGAAGTGATTACAATTGCTTCCATTGTTGAGGAAGAGACCAACAACAATGAAGAAAAACCTATCATGGCAAGTGTTTACATCAACAGGTTGAAACAAGGAATGGCTCTTGGTGCTGACCCAACCATCAAGTTCGCATTAGGAGATTTCAGTATCAGAAGAGTAACATTAAAGCACATCAGTTCAACTGCAGGGTCCCCTTACAATACTTATAGAAACAAGGGCTTACCTCCAGGTCCTATATGTACGCCCTCCATTTCATCAATAGATGCAGTGTTAAAAGCCAAGAAGACTGACTATTTGTATTTTTGTGCAAAAGCAGACTTCTCAGGATCACATAGCTTTGCATCAACAGCTGAAGAACATTTTGAAAATGCCCGAAAATACCGAAAGGCTTTGGACAGTCTCAAAATACACTAATCGAAGACAATGATAAAACTTCAAAGGATCCTGATTGAAAGCAGGCCTGTAAAGGCATTGATCAATTGGTCAAAAAAGCTTGTATTGCCAGGCTTTGAAGGTCTCCCTTTGTATGATGTGCTTCATTTTTTCTTCAAACAAACGCAACAGATAGGCTTAAATGAAAGGGCTGCTTCAGTCTCATTCAATTTCTTGATGGCGATTCCTCCACTGTTCATTTTTATCTTTACGCTATTATCATACATTCCAGGCTCAAAAAGGTTGTACGAGGAGATTCTTATTCTATTGCGTGGTGTCATACCTGATGCAACAACCTATACCATGATCAAAAATGTGATGGATGATTTTTTTGCAACTGGCACGGGAACCCTTTCGTTTGGACTTTTATTGGCCTTGTACTTTGCGTCAAACGCAACTCTGACCATCATGAGAACTTTCAGAAAATCCATGTTGCACATTGAAGTAGAGGAGCGAAATTTTATAGAAGTAAGGCTGAGTGCCATCAGGCTTACATTTATCATCGTTTTGTTGATCATCGCCACAATAATGATCATGCTAACGCAAACCATTATTTTGAATTGGATCATCGAACAAATGAATATCAAGGACAATGTGATTGATTTCATCTTTGGTTCCGGCCAATTTGTGGTAACATTTTTATTGATTTTCTTGGCAATTGGCCTCGTTTATCGGTATGCCCCACATGTACAAAAAAAATGGAAGATCAGGACGCCAGGAGCCCTGCTTGCAACCATTTTGATCATGTCTTTCACCTATTTATTCTCTTATTGGGTAAACAATATTGCTTCGTACAACAAAATTTACGGATCATTGGGAAGTATTTTGATCCTGATGTTTTTGGTCTTCGTCAACTCTCTTGTTCTACTGATAGGATTTGAATTGAATGTGAGTATCAATTCACTTAAAAGTATCGCTGAGAAAAGAAAAATAAATAACAACAAATAACATTCAACATGCGTCAATTCTTTGTTTTAGCATTTCTTCTGATCACTGTATCTGGTTTTTCTCAAGAGACCATCAATTTTACCATTTCAGCGAAAAACAAGCAGGGCGTGAAAATTGAAGGTGTTGAGGTTAATTTCCTCAATTTCAATCGAGGGGTTGGTTTAAAACAAAATACAGGTCTTGTTTACAATAATTTGGCAAAGGGTTATTATGAACTGCTCATTACAGCAGAGGGCTTTGCATCAGTGATCTGGAAGGGTCAGTTAGACAGATCACAGGAGATTACTATTTTGATGGAATCCAATGCAATCAAGTTGGATGAGGTTGTCGTTACCAGTGATAAAAAAGAATCAAATATTTTGAATACTCCTGGTTCTATCAGCTCCATCAATGCAAAACAGATCAGGAACATGCGCATCTGGGAAATCAGCGACCTTACTGGCTTTGCCCCCAACCTGTTTATCGCCAACTCCGGAGACAACCGTAATGTTACCGGTATCAGAGGGATGGTAACCACTTCTTACGATCAATCGGTTGCCACCTATGTTGATGGTGTGGCGCAGTTTAATTTGGACACTTATTTACCACAATTGAATGAAATTGAAAGTATTGATATCATCCGTGGCCCACAAGGCACTTTTTATGGAAGAAATGCAATGGGCGGAGTCATCAATATCACCACGAAGAAACCTAGCAATACAAATCAGATCAATGCAGGTGTTCAGATGGGCAATTACGGTCAAAAAAGAATCAATGCCGCTGTGAATACTCCGATCATAAAAAACAAACTTTTTCTTGGCTTATCTGCTTTGCATGATAGCAAAAATGGATTCTACACCAATGAATTTCTCAATAATCAATTTGATAAACAACAACAAACCATGCTCAACCTGCAGTTGAGGTACTTTTTGAGCAAGGGTTGGAGTGTACAGGCTGACCTCAAACAATATATTGCCAAAAACAATGGTGCATTTCCATTGGTAAATGACATGAAAGAACTGTTTGAAAAACCTTATACCCTTTCTCAAAATCTCACGTCTTCCATGAGAGACAAAACTGGAAATGCTTCCATTGTGGCAAAACACAAGGGAAAGAAAACAGATATAACGCTACAGCATGCAAGACAGCGCAATTACAGGTATTATGAGAATTCGCTGGATGCAGACTTCTCCCCTGCTGACATCGTAGGCATTTTCAACAACTACGGAAAAGATTTCAATACAGTTAATGTAATGACAAACGAGTTGAGGTTCAATTCGGTTAAATCTTCACCAGATCAGGCTTTTGATTGGAGCGCTGGAATCTATCAATTCACCCAGAAAAGCCCAACAAAGCAGGCTACCGTGTTTGGAAACGATGCTGGTCTATTTGGTGTACCTGATAAAAATTTCTCCATTATTTCTATCAACAAGGGAGAGAACACCGGTATTGCTGCTTACGGCCATATGAGCTATAAACTAAATGAAAAGATTACAGTTAATGGCGGAATGAGGATTGACAGAGAGTCCAGAAAACTGACCATTGGCAGTGAGTATGAAAAACAACCCAATCCTGCGTTCCCGATGATGGCTGATACTACAGGAAAATCAAGCTACGGAGCATTCTCTCCTAAATTGGGCATTCAATACCAGCCTAACGCACAACAGCTGATGTATCTTTCCTTCAGCAGAGGATTCAGGAGTGGTGGTATGACATCAATCTCCTCAGATCCATCTCAGGTTCCACTGTCGGCATATAATCCAGAATTCAGCAACATGTTTGAGGCTGGCATCAAAGGAAAAGACAAGAACAATCAATTCAGGTATGCAATAGCCGTTTTCTACAACGAAGTCATGGATATCCAGACACCTTTACTGATTTTGCCAGATGCAGTTACCATTATCCAAAATGCAGGAGAAATGAATTCCTATGGTTTAGAAGGAGAAATGGAGGTTAAACTGTCAAAAGGATTGAGTTTTCAATATGCAGGTGGGTTGACATCCGCCAAATATGCTGTATTGGATGTTGTAAGCAACGGTGCACAGGTTGATCTATCTGGCAACAAACAAGTCTTTACACCATCCACAACCAATTATTTTGCAACTCAATACCAGACTACTGTTGCTGCACATGAACTGACATTCAGGCTGGAATACAACCACACCGGCAAGCAGTTTTTTGACCTTGCTAATAAAATCGAACAGAAAGCCTATGGTTTGGTCAATTTCAGATCAAGCATCAGAACAAAACATTTCGATTTATCCGTTTGGGGCAGAAACCTGATGGGCAAAAAATACATCAACTATGCCTATGATTTTGGTGCTGCTCATCTTGGAAATCCAAGAATGATTGGTGTTGGATTGGGATGGAGGTTATAGGCTATCCTCAAAAAGGGTTATTCCCAAACCTGGTAAAGCGGTTGGCTTCAAATGATGGTCGACATAAGCAATTCCAGCCCCAAGGTCCTCCTTCAACAACAATGGCCCATCAGCATCCAGGAAATCTACCATGGGTGCTAAATGAGCCAGTGCTGCAGTTCCTATGATACTCTCGTTCATGCAACCCAACATTACCTGAAGATTCAACGACCTAGCCTTTTTTATCATCTCCATGGCAGGGGTAATACCACTGCATTTGGTTAGTTTTATATTTACTCCTGAAAAATAGCCGGCACATTTTTCAACGTCCCTCTCCCCTACACAAGATTCATCAGCAATGATGGGAATTGAAGTTGTGCTTTTTAAAATCTTGTTTCCCTCAAAGTCTTCTTTGGCAAGAGGTTGTTCAATCAGTTCAATACTGAGTTGTTCTAAAACTGGAATGATCTCCAGGGCCTTGTCTAAAGTCCAGCCAGCATTGGCATCAACCCTGATGATGGCATTGGTATGATTTCTAATGGCCTTTAGTTTTTCAAGATCATCAGCAGTACCTACTTTGATTTTATAAATGGGCGCAGGATGTGCATCAATTTTTTCAAGCATCTTATCCAAAGAATCGATGCCTATGGTATAATCAGTTTGGGGGGCATTGGCCAGCTCCAGGTTCCATAACTCATACAGAGGCTTTCTCCTGAGCTTGCCATAGATATCCCATCCTGCCATGTCCAATGCACAAACCAAAAATGGATTGCTTGGAAACAAATGGTGTAAAAAATGCCAAAATCGTTTGGGATCTGTCAGTGAAAAGGATTCAATAAACTTTCGTTTTGCCTCGAGATCTGCAACCATTTGATCAGTTGTAATCCCATAATATGCTATGGCAGGTGCTTCTCCGTATCCGATGATACCACGAAAATTGAGTTCAACGATGAAGGTGGGTTGATGTGTTTTTGTTCCTTTTGAAATAGTGAAAGGATATTCAAACGGCAACTCTTTTTGCCAATAGCGTATTGTAAACATAGGTTTTACTGCATCTTCCTTTTAAAGCCAATGAAATGTCAGCGGAAAACTATCGGTTATTCGCACTGATCAAGTATTTGAGATCTTGATTAAAGGTATCATTTTTAATCAGTTCCTCAATAGGCAAGTGCATTCTGAATCTCCAATAATGGTTAGGATCACCTGGGATATTGATCCGTTCTGTGTATGGATCTTCCATACGAAGACAATTACTCATGGCAAGAAAATCTTGCAATTGAAATACTGCCCACATGGCAGGTGAAGCCAAGTGTTGCAAAATCACGGAACGAACGACAGCAGTGGTTGCTGCAGCAGGAGCCTCTCCATGCTGCCAAAGCTGCCCATTGTAGAATTGTTGTGTCTTGCCTCGGTCTTCCAACCACCATTCACGGATGGTGCTCATATCGTGGGTAGATGGAGTGACAACAGAAAGATAAGGTGCAATGGATGGATCAAAAAACGGCGTATTCAATTGTTTAGGCATTCGTTGGACCTCCATGCTCAGAAAACCGAGTGATGACATCACTGCAGGAACACTTTGGGGAACCATACCCAGGTCTTCACCACAGATGAGCATATCTGTACAAAGCTTTAATGCGGGAAGTTTTTCAAGTGCCTCATGCTTCCAAATATGCTCCTGGCGGTGGTAAAAATAATCATCATACAAGGTTGAAAGCTGATGCTGTGCATGGGCATCCAAGTACTGAAATGACGTTGTTTTAAAAGCATTAAAACGGAAATGGAAACCATTATTATTATCTCCATCAAGCCACAGAATAATGTTAGCGTGAAGATTGAACAAAACTTGTTTTAGATCTTTTATTGCATCATCCTGTGATTGAGACTTGAAATAGTCCTCAATTTTCCGTTGTGTATCAAAAATGGATTTGAACCGATAGGTTGAATCTCCATTCGATTGAAGAAAATACGTTACATCTTTAGCTAAATGGCCTGCCAACTGCCCAATTACATCATCTGTGATATAGGGTGTGCAGTATCTATTGTTGTCAATAAAAACACCTCTTTGTTCAAACTCATTCCTTGAAACCGGAATGGCAGGGACAAACCTGCCCATGATGCCTTCAATGGCATGATCGGGTATAGACCAAATGCGAAAAAAACCAAGGATATGATCAATCCGAAAAGCATCAAAATAGTTTGACATTTGCTGAAAACGTTGTCTCCACCAGGCAAATCCGTCAGCCTTCATGGTTTCCCAGTTGTAGGTAGGAAAACCCCAGTTCTGGCCTTTTATCGCAAAATCATCTGGAGGCGCACCCGCCTGCATGTCAAGGTTGTAAAGAGATGGCTGCGTCCAGGTATCTGCACCATTCCTGTGTACACCAATGGCAATATCCCCTTTAAGAATAATGCCTTTGCTGTTGGCATAATCGTGTGCATTTTTCAATTGAAGGTGGAGCTGGTATTGAATAAAATAATGCAATGCAATGGCATCAAAATTTTCAGACCCAGGGGCACAAAGTTCATTGATCAACAAATCATTGAATGAAGCATATTTTCCCCATGTAGATGCATCGGGGGACCCGAATTTGTCTCTGAGAAAACTATACGCAGCATATGGGACCAACCATGACTTGTTTTCCTGAAAGAAATTTCCATAGTCAACTTCCTGAAAAACTTCATCTTTCATGGATAGATACAGTGATGTCAATGCATCCCACTTCAATTCCATGACTGCCTCATAGTCGACACCCGCAGAGGCATTCAACTCTTCCTTTCGGGAGAGATAGGATTTTACACGCTTTGCAAACTTCTTTCCAGCAATCGTTTCAATTGAAGCATACAATGGATGAAGTGCGAAGGCTGATATAGCAGCGTATGGATAGGAATCAACTTTTGTATGGGTAGAAGTTGTATCATTTACTGGCAGGAGTTGAATCATCCTCAGTGATACTTTTTCTGCCCAATCCACCAGCAGGTTGATGTCAGTGAATTCTCCAACACCCAGGCTTTGGGCGGAACGTAAACTGAAAACAGGAATGGCAATACCTGCCCCTCTCCAATTGTTTTCAAAACGCGTGTAACCATCCTGAATCAAACAAGGAGTTTTTGCCTCATGCTGAAGACCGAACTTCCTGTTTTCCCCGTTTTCATACCCAATAAAATTGCCTGATGCATCCAGCAAACAATATTTATACTCAAAAGGAACTTGTGTGTGGGCAGTATCTATATCAGCGATCCAATGAGTTCCATTGAATTTCATTTTATGGACCATGGAAACAGACCAATTGCCCAAAACATCCAAACTTCCTATCAGACCCAATTGATAATCATTGGAAAGCAATGGAGCATCAACAGAAAACCTGCAATTTTTTGCTTTGAGCTGTGGTGCTTTAGCAATTTTACGATCAACAGCATAAATATGTTCGAAAGGCGCTGTATGAAATACATTGGAAACAGCCCCCATATCAACCCAACTATCCAGCAACACCAGTCCATTTTTATGATGTTGAAAGGAAATGAACCTGTTTTTACAATAATCAGTGTTTACCAAACCATTTGAATCCTCGAAACGATACTGATAGCTTATTCTTTTGTAGGTATTTGCTTGATCTTGAGTTAAAACAAGAGGAAAATGCCAATGAGAGTGATCAACATAACGCATTGGATAAATGACAGGCAATCCAGCATGGTTATCACCGTGAAAATCCACCACAATGCTCAATTTCTCACCTGGTCGGGTAGAAAATTTCAGGTATATATCAATATTCATCAATCAATTTGTGTAGGGGGTACAATTTACGCATAATTTAAATTAGTGTAATCAATACACATTAAAAAAATTATTGAGAATGAATGGATTAAGATTTCAAGAAAAAAGAATCCCTTTGTATATTTGTAATTCAAACTCAAAAAGATGACCAAGAGCCAAAAAAATACTTACTGGATTTTATTTTTCCTCTCGATAGCACTCTGTGTTGTGGTTTATCTATTCTTGCCCTCAATGGTATCTCTGACCGTAGTTCCTTTGGTCACTACTTTTGCCAAAGCATTGGACCTCATTTAATATTTATTGATTTATTTGTTTATTATCGGCATTATTCTGCCGAGATATCCTCTTTTATGCCCGTTTATGGCTCAATATTAGATTGCTTTTAAATTTTATCTAATATTACGGCTCTATGAATATATTTTATACAACATTCATGGATAATAATGCGTTTAATTAGAAATTAACAAAATTGAAATGCTGGGTTTTATTGTAAAGGGATGTAACTAACGTACCTTTGTATCGTCAAAGCATTAACAAACCATTTAACAAGATGCAGTAATAACGGGCATCTAAAACAATGAATGGTTCCTTGCATTAACAAGTACTAAACTAATTTTTATGAAAACGATTATAAGGAGAATGATGAAACTCACATTGGCTAATGTGGCCAAAAACAACATCAAAAGTAAAAAGGCTATTTCAGGTTTATTTTCTGCCCTCACTTTATTTGCCATTCTCGCAGGTAACAGCTCATTTATTGCTGAAGGCATTGGACAAACATTGGAAGAAACAAGGCGTTCCATGCTAGAAGCTCTTCCAACCGGCGAAGAAATTACTGCCGTCAAGATTTCAACCCCTTCTCGGAACATGATCCGGAAAGCCGACAGAGAGATCCATTTGAACATGAATGCGATGATCGCAGCATTGAATTCCTTCCACATTGGATATAATGAGAACTTTGCAGCGGATCAGGACATCAATAGTCAATTCAATCAGGGATACATGATCTTCCCTGCATTGGAAAGATCTGAAAAAAGTGACATTGTAATGAACTATCAATTTGATGCAGAAAACATCGACATGAACTTGGATAGAAAATTTTTAAATGCTGATAATCTGATTTTTAGGCAATTTTATCTGAATGATTACAGCATGAACAATCCTGCTGAAATTACAGCCTCAGATATATTGATTACTGAGATATTCAATGCTGAGATCAATTGAAGATGTATAAGGTATCAAAAGCCATAAAGAAAAAATGCCTTCTCGAACGAGAGGGCATTTTTAATAAGTTACCGCAAGTAATAAGCCGGATTCTGTACAAGGCTATCATTTATCTGTCACAAAAGTTACCCTTTGTGATCAAGCTGCCTACCCATCAGGGCCTCAAAGAGAGAGAACGAGTCATTCCCCACCCGAAGGTTACCCTGACCTATGTGGCATTTCAACACGCAAGGTTTACCCCCGGTAAGCATTGCTGCATACCGCCGGGAGCTCTTACCTCCCGTTTTCACCCTTACCCCAACAAGTTGGGGCGGTTATTTTCTGTGGCACTGTCTGTTCTTGTTTGCACAAGACCCGGCTGTTCACCGGTGCGATGCTCTATGTTGTCCGGACTTTCCTCGTTGATTGCTCAACGCGATAGCATATTGCGGCAGTGCTAAGGTAGGATATAAATTTCTGTTGCGCCATAACCATAGAGATGATGGAGCCTATTAACAAAGGATTTGACATCTTTTTTGTGCCGAAGCAGTTCATGGATTTCATCTTTCAGCTTTCCTGTTCCGATACCATGGATAACGGTTATTTCTGGGAGTTTGTGGGCAAGCGCCTCTTCATAGAATTTTTCAAAGGCCTTGAGCTGCATATCAAGAATCTGCACGGGCGATAATCGATCATGCTGGTCTGACAATTTATCTGCATGAAGATCTATCAAAGTTCTTCTTGGCGGGAGATTGGCTTTTATTTTATCAGCAGGATAGACCTTAAATCCGGCCGCGGAGAGTCTATTGATGTCAAACCGATCCTGCTCGGCCTCTTTGATGGGATAGGTTTCAAAAAGATTGATGTTAAAAGAAGCCTTTTGTGCTTTTAGCACTTCCTCAGATAATTTGAAAATCTGCTTGGGTTTTGGCTTGAACTGGACCTCAAAATGACCAACCCTTTTCTTATCTGCTGAAGCCAGTGAAAAGTCAAAATCCATCCTGGGCTGATCATTCAGGTTCTCAAATGGAAGATCAAACAAATACATTTCATCCAGGGCCCTTATGCTATTCTTGAGATCAATCTCTTTTTTGGTTCCATAATAGATGGAGAGCTCAAAGACAAGGTCATCATCTGTATGGTTCAAAACATAGATGCGATAATAGGAAATGATATCATCATCAAAAACATCTTTGTCAAGGACTGGATAGAAAGAAAGCCAAACACCATCCCGTTCAATGAAACGCTGTACATTTTTTTCTTTTCTGGGCGGTTCAGGCTTTCCCAGTGAAGGCTTTTTTTTGAACTCCTTGGGTGCTGTAAAGTCTTGGAAATAAGGAAAATCAATCTGATCAGCATATACTGGAAAGCTTACGCCACCAACCTCAATCAACAGCATTTTTTTGTCGATCCACTCCACAACTGATCCTCGCTCACCAGTAGCAAGGACCATGATTTTATCTCCCTCCTGAAATTTCATGGATACAAAGGTAGTCTCAATCTGGTTATTTGTTCAACTTACTGTTGTTCTTGCCATAAAGCAGATAGATAGAAAGGCCAAAAGCCATCCAACCAAAAAATACCAGCCAACTTTTGGCAGGAATCTCAACCATGAGGTACATACAACAGGCCACACCCAAGACGGGGATCAACGAGTATTTCTTCACAAAAGAAAGAACAGCAAGGATCGCAGCCAGTAGCATAAAAATGATGAACAGCACTTCCTGATACCCCTCTGTACCCAAGTGCAATAATGCCTGCATGGTTCTTTCCTGAAACAAGAAGAAAGTAAGCACATACATGAATGGGAAAATATACTGGGCATTGATGTAAGGGATCGAGAATTTTCCTTTTTGCTTCTCAATTCTTGGTAGCATCAGCACGCCTCCACTGACCAAAACAAACGCAAACAAGGTACCAATGCTGGTCAGGTCAGTCATGAGCTTGTCGTCAATGACCAATACCAGACCTGCAACCAAGATACCTGCAACGATGGTGGAAAATCCTGGAGTCTGGTATTTCTTGTTGACCTTACCAAATGATTTTGGCAATAGGCCATCCCTGCTCATCGCCATCCATATCCGGGGTTGGCCTATCTGAAAAATCAACAATACACTGGTGGCAGCCACCACCGCACTGACTGAAATAAAGAAGCCAAATTTTTGCATGTTGATTCGCTCAAAAACGAAGGCAAGTGGATCAGCTACATTTGCAAACTCGGAGGATTTGACCAATCCAGTTATGACCAGTGCTGTAACAATATAAATCACCGTGCAAATGATCAGAGAATAAATCATTCCTTTGGGAAGATCCCGTTGTGGATTGGCACATTCCTCTGCAGTGGTGGAGATGGCATCAAACCCAATATAGGCAAAGAATACAGCAGAAACACCTTTCAATACGCCACCCATTCCATTGGGAAGAAAAGGAGTCCAATTGGAGGTGGTACCATTGGAGAAAATGAACCAAAAACCAACAACGGCGACTAGGACAAGCACAACTATTTTGATCATCACCATTGTATTGGCGGTACGCTTGCTCTCCTGAATACCAATATACGCCAACATGGAAATGAGCGCAACGATGACGAATGCGGGTAAATTGATGATAAAAGGAATGCCTAAAATTCTGGGAGCATTGGTATACACTAAGCCTGAAACATCTGCACCACTTGCCAAAGCCGTGTCATGAATATTACTGGCAGTTTGGTAGCCAACAGTCAACCACTTGGGAAGATCAAGCCCCATGGCACTGAGAATGTTGTTGAAATAGGCACTCCATGAAATGGCCACTACAATATTACCGATGGCATATTCTAAAATCAAGGCCCAGCCAATGATCCAGGCAACCACTTCACCAAAACTCACATAGGAATAAGTATAGGCACTACCTGCAACAGGTATGCGGGATGCAAACTCTGCATAACAGAGGGCTGTAAAACCGCAAGTGATGGCGGTAATGACAAATAGTAAAATAACACCAGGTCCGCCGTTGTAGGCAGCTGAACCTATCGTTGAAAATATACCGCCACCAATCACGGCAGCTACACCCATCAGCGTCAGGTCTTTCACATTCAGTACACGGTGTAATCCTGTAGAGCCCTCAGGTCCAGCATGCAAAGACACCTCTCCATTAAGATCCCGTAAATTCTTTTTTCTGAAAATATTTCCCAAAATATTCTTTTTTATTTGTCTCTTTTGATCAGATAATGAGCCAGTTCAATAAGTGATGCTTTTCTTTCCTTGGATACAGCAATCTCTTCGAGGTGCAAAAATGCCTTTTCAAGATACTGTTCCTTGAGCGCATTGGCCCAGCGGTCTATACCACAGGCCTTATAGATGGCCAGCACTTTTTCAACTTTGTCCTTGTCATCCTGCTTCATCAGTTGGTGCAATTCGGCAAGCATTTCTCCTTCTGCAGTTTCAAGTGCATGAATCATCAGGAAGGTTTTCTTGTTGCTTTGAATATCACCACCCACTTGTTTTCCAAATTTGCTGGGGTCGCCAAAGGCATCAAGATAATCATCTTGCACCTGGAAGGCAATACCCAGATTTCTTCCAAACTCATAAAGATGTTGCTGATTGCCCTCGCTCGCACCGCCGATGATAGCACCCAACTGAAGGCTGGAAGCCAATAAGACTGAGGTTTTTAATTCAATCATTTTCAGGTACTGATCCAAATGAACCTGGTCCTGTTTTTCAAAATCCATATCCAATTGCTGGCCTTCGCAAACCTCCTTGGCTGTTTTATTGAAAAGATGCAATGTTTTCCTGAGGAAGGAAGGGTCAATTTTATTGAGATAATCATAAGTAACCACCATCATCACATCTCCACCTAGCAAGGCAGTGGGTTCACCATGTACAGCGTGTACAGTTGGCTTGCCTCGGCGCAATGGTGCTTTATCCATGATATCATCATGAACCAGGGTAAAATTGTGGAAGAGTTCTACAGCTGCAGCAAGATGGTATGCATCTTGCTTGATTTCACCGAAGAGCTCATTTCCCATCAAACAAAGTACGGGCCTGATTCTCTTTCCAGAGTTGGACAGAAATTCTTCCAATGGATCGTATAAAGTAGCTGGAAATGAGGGGAAATGCCTATGGTTAAAATAAGATTCGAAGGATTGTTGTAATGTTTCAATGCCAGTCATAAAGTGCCTTTGTTAAGGTGCTCTAAGATAGCAAATGAAGCGTTCTTCTGCTTATTTTTTCTTTTTCTTTGGGGTTGTTACCTTGAAGTCTACATCCAGCATCCATTCATAATCCAGCTGGCGCTTGGTCAGGTTGGCTGAAATGACTTTGATCTTCACAGGATCTCCGATACGGAATGCCCATCCGCTTCTTCTACCGATGAGTGCATATTCTGTTTCGTGGTAAACAAAATCATCATAATCCAACAGGGATGTTGCGGAAACCAGGCCCTCACATTTGTGGTCGATGGTTTCTGCCCAAAAGCCAAAACTTGCCACACCTGAGATGACGGCCTCAAATTCATCGCCAATGAACTGGCGCATGTACTCAACCTGCTTGTATTTATTGGCCGCTCTTTCGGCATCCATCGCAGCCCTTTCACGTTCACTGGAGTGCACGCAGCGTTGTTCCATTTTCTTGTCTGGCTCAGGGTCACCGTTCAACACATCCGTGAGCACCCTGTGCACCAGCACATCAGGATACCTTCTGATGGGCGATGTGAAATGACAATAGTGCTCAAAGCCGAGCCCATAATGTCCGATATTCTTGGTAGTATACACAGCCTTGGCCATGGTTCGGATGCCCATCTGTTCAAGCACGCGTTGTTCTGGCAAACCCTTTACCTTGGTCAACATCTCATTAAAAGATTTTGCGATCAGTTCAGGGGTTGTGGTCAAGAAATGATATCCATATTTTTTGGCAAACTCAACGAATGGAATCAACCTGTCTTCATCGGGCTGGTCATGGATCCTGTATGGGAAAGGCAATGGCTTGTTGGACAATTTTACTTTTGATACTTTCTCTGCGATGGTGCGGTTGGCAAGCAACATGAACTCTTCAATGAGTTGATGAGATTCCTTGCTCTCCTTGATGACGATGCCTATGGGCCTGCCCATTTCATCCAGTTTGAAACGTACTTCCTGGGATGAAAAATTGATAGCGCCTTCTTTCATTCTTTTTTTACGCATTGTCTTTGCCAGTTCATTGAGCAACAAGACTTCCTTGTCATAAAGTCCTGTATGGGTTTCAATGATCTTTTGCACATCCTCATACGTAAAACGATGATTGGAATGAATGACTGTTCTGCCAATCCAAATATCTTTAATGTCACCTTTTGATGTCATTTTGAATACGCAGGAATAAGTAAGTTTATCCTCATGAGGCCTGAGGGAACAGAGTTCATTGGATATTTTTTCAGGCAACATGGGCACTACCCTGTCTGGAAGATAAACAGAGGTTGCCCGTTCAAAAGCTTCCTCATCCAAAGCTGAATCGGTTTCGATATAATGGCTTACATCTGCTATATGAACACCCAATTCAAACAACTCATCATCTACCCTGCTAAAACTCAGGGCATCATCAAAGTCTTTTGCGTCATCGGGATCAATGGTAAAGGTGAGGATATCACGCATGTCTCGCCGCACAGCAAGATCATCTTTGGTAATGGCGGAAGGAATCCTTGCGGTTTCTTCCATGACATTTTCTGGAAACATGATGGAAAACCCTTGCTGAATCAGGATCTCCTTCATGGCAAGGTCGCCCTCCATTTCTCTGGTGATGACTTCAATCACTTCACCTTTTGGACGCTTATCATCCTTCTCCCAGGAAACAATTTGAGCTATTACTTTTTCCCCATCTTTGGCCCCGTTCAATGAATGGAGCGGAATAAAAAAGTCAGGGATGGGCTTTTCTGTGTCTGGAATAAAAAAGGCAAAATCCCGGTTGACTTCAATTTTACCAACAAATTGTTTTTGTTT
>CAITQQ010000237.1 GCA_903894575.1 uncultured bacterium | reverse complement strand
GTGAATCGTGTTTTTTTCATTTTGTTGGTTTAAAAGTAAGCTTTTCAGCTAACTTCTAAACTGACACCGAAAGAGGGACACTTACACCATAGCCATGGCTTTACGTACTGCAGGAGTTAGTCCAGGATATGGTTTGGGCGACGTAGTAGCCAACTGGTGGAACAGGCTTCCTGAGAACAAAGGAAAATACAGTACGGAAATTAGTGGTTTTGTTAATTACGATTATAGTTCTTCAAGCGGCTTTGCCTCACGCATGGTAAGCAATTTCGCCATTTATCCAGTCAATCAGTTTGGACTTATCAATATTGACCCAGGTGCTAAAATAGTGGTCAATACAGAGGATGAGATCATGCAAGGAAGTCGTCGTACAGCAAAAATAGCATCGTATTACTATTTTTTTGGAGACACCAAAACGATTTATTCAAATTTTCTTAAAGCAAGAAATGAAAATGGCTTTCCTGTAATGAAGCCAGCTTATGCGTTTTATGGTGTAGGCTGGGAGGCCTGGGGAGCACTGGCTTGGAATACATCGGAAGAAACCGTTAAGCGTGATATAGATCACTATTTGGATTTGAAGTATCCTTTAAAATGGATGGTCATAGGATCTGGTTTTTGGCCACAAACCGATGAAAAATTTAAATCTACTACCAGTTTTGGCATGTGGGACAAAGAAAAATATCCCAATCCGCAGGGTTTAAAACAATATTTTAATAAAAAAGGACTTCAATTTATCATAGGCCTGAGGATAGCCTTTATCCATAACGGTCCATTCTCGCAAGAGGGTTTGCTAAAAGGATATTTTCTCAAGGCGAATGGAGTTGCGAAAATGTACACAATCGGATTTCCCAAAAGTCCTGTTTATCTGCTTGATACGCATAATGAAGAAGCTGTAAAGTGGTACGTAAGTTTATGCGACAAATGGCAGGTTGATGGTTTTAAAGAAGATGTGTATGGATATGAAAAATATTCATTCCTGGATGATAAAATAGATCAGGCCAATATCGCATTAAAGAAAAAGGGCTATCTGATCATGATTAGAAACGCTTATCTGACTTCTGCTGGTGAGCTACACAGAATCGATGATTTTAACTATGATATGAACCAGGACCGGGGACCAGTTAATTCCTTAACCCTTGCTTACAGTGGATTTCCGCTGACCTATATGGATATTATAGGCGGAATGTTTGGTGGGCGAAATTTTGATGGTGAAGTATCAAACAGAATTAAGGTTTATTTGATGCGCAATGCCCGTATTGCTTCCTTACATTCCTCCATGTCTATGGGTAAAGGGCCATGGAATTACAAGGATGAGAAGGTATCTACAATATTACTGGAGTCTGCTCAGTTGCATGCTCGTTTACACCCTTATATTTACAGCAATGCCATAAAGTTTTATCGAGAGGGTTATCCTCATACAATGACTCCGCTTCCTATAGCATATCCTAAGGATTTAAATGTACACAACAGAGAAAATTACAAACAACGAGGATTTCAATGGATGATTGGAGATGCGCTGATGGCTTATCCCTTGTATGGAGACGATTATGAAACTGCCCAGAGCAGAAATGTGTATTTGCCAGAAGGTAAATGGATAGACTACGACAAT
>CAITQQ010000236.1 GCA_903894575.1 uncultured bacterium | reverse complement strand
TTTCCCATCAGCAAAGCATAATCACCGCGAGAGGCATTTCCTGAGGATACTTTAACTGAACCAGGAGTTCCCTGCACTTCCCAGCAAAGTGGTTTGAAAGGATCTGTTTTTTGCTGATTGAACTCAAAATTACCATTGGGAAGAATGGAATGGCCGGGATAATCCTTGGCATAGTAACGGAAGTACTTGAAGATTGATTCACCAGGCAATTGTGTTGAATCAACTTTTCCAACCCCATTCAAGGCCGTCAACCAAACTACCTGGTGTGCATTCAAATCCTTGTATTCTGCTTTCGCAACAATTTGCCCATTGTCATAAAATATTACACCCTCTGGGTTGAATTCATACGCATCATGGAACCATCCATCTTGCTGAAATCGGAATGGCACCTGTGCCCTGTGCGGCCATGGTGTGTAAGTATACCCGTTGTAAGGAATGTCTACATATAAATTGTTGGTGGCCACCCAGGTTTTGGAATCAATTTCATAGGAATCAATCTCAAAAATATTGTTGTTGGGATTGGCACCACCACGCTGCCAAAAAGAAGTATGAACACCATGCCCTTCCATGAATGGTTTTGATAAGGATTCATAATAGCCGTACCCGAAATTGTGTTTGCTGATGATGCCACCACCTGTATTTTCCCATTTCCCATCGATCATCTCATGCCTCACCGCAATATGCAAAGCACTGTCCTTGACAAAAACATTTTCTTTCAAATTGAGACCGTCCATGTATCCCATCCCGGTGCGGCGACCCGTTCTGTATTGCCAGTCGCGTTCGTTCAACGTGTTGCCTACAAAATTATCTTCATACAACAACTGGAAGTCTCTTCCAGGAAGGTTCATTGAACCAGGATCTTTCGGTGCTGAATCAAGCGGGATGGCAACATTGTAATTATCAGTGCCATCATACAC
This sequence comes from uncultured bacterium, assembly GCA_903894575.1. Taxonomy (GTDB): domain Bacteria; phylum Bacteroidota; class Bacteroidia; order Chitinophagales; family Chitinophagaceae; genus Pollutibacter. The sequence goes on along the minus strand of CAITQQ010000236.1, from coordinate 7,974 downwards.
TGCACAAAACAACACGATTGGTTTTCCCTCTTCAAACAACAATTGCGGACGCTCCAGTTTTTCAACTTTTTTGGCGCCCGATTTCCAGGGAATAACTGTGGTCGACACCAATGCATGCCGCGAAAGTTTCCAATCATAACCATCGGCTGATTCAAACAGAGCAAGGCTGGTTCCTGCATTGGTGAAGACACCTTTCATGTCCTTGACAATTGCCCAGTATTTCCCATCTTGTGCCCATATGTATGGATCTTCTGCAGCAAACTTCACGGTATCCTTGATGAATATTTTATAGGGCGTTTTTACAAAAGGTCCTTCTGGTTTTTCGGCCAATGCAGCTCCATGGGTAACCACTCCACCAAAAGGCATGGGCCCCTTGCTGACGCCCTTGTAAATCATTTGGTATTTGCCATCAAGTCTTTTCATAACAGATGGATTGGATGCGATAACATGATCAAATCCATTTGTAGTGGTATCCACCAAAGGTTGTGAAACGCGCTTCCATGGACCCAAAGGGCTCTTGGATGTTGCCAAACCAATTCTTTGGTGGTTGCGGTGATCCCACCACTCGCCATTGCCATAATTGCCCATATAATACAGGTAATATGTTTTACCAAACTTGTGAACTGTTGGGTTATGGGTCACATCAGCATCCCAAAACTGTTTGTCCCTTTTGGGCAACACCACTTTCACATGGGTATACGGCCCTGTGGGCTGATCAGCAACCGCAACAGCAACCTCGCTGTGCGTAGCCCATGCCAGGTGTCCAAGTTTTCTGGGCCAACGGCTGTAAAAAAGATAGTATTTATTGTCATCACCTTTCACAGCAGAACCACACCAAACCATGAAGCTGTCCAATCTGAATCTTGCACTGAGGTCCACCGGTTGAATCCACTTGGATACGTCCATATCCTGTGCATTCGAAGAAAAACCAAAAAGAAAAAATACTAGAATTGAAAAGATATTCTTTTTCATACAATCATTGTTTGTTGAGGGCTGTACCCAACAATAATATTTTACCGAGATAAAAAGTCTGCTTTTCGTATTTCAAGGGATTGTTCCTGAAATCTTCGTCTGTGGTTTTTGAAACAAATGTTGACTTGTCAATTTTTTCGTTAGATAAAACATAACAAACCTTGTGAACACCATCCTTTACACGCATCAATTCGAATTGCCCCCTGTAGCGTCCGAAACAATATTCATTGAAACGGTTCAAGGTGTTTTTTCCTGTGTTGGCAGGATCATCGTTCAACACCCAGCTTCTTGATCCGCTGCTTCGAACCAGTGATGCGGGTACACCATCCACTGTTATCGAAACCTGTCCCACCTCAGGTCCACCAATATCAAAAAAACCAAATCCTGTGCCTGAAAAACGGAAGCACAAACTTGAACTGGGTGTTTCTGTTTTCAGTATGTAGGGAAACCATTGTGCATAGGTGGCAAGATCACTGCTGCCAGCTGTGTTCATCTTTTGCCATTGACCCGTTAAGCTTGCATATTGGGCAGGATCCAGCATGGTGGCTTTTTCCCATTCGTTTCCGTAAATGGCTATTGGCATTGAAGCATTGTAATCTGCATTGGCACCAATGATTTTTTTCATTCCCCGCGCAATCGCTGCTGCATAAAGGTCCCCACCTTCCCTTGTAGGATGAACACCGTCTTTTGAAAATACTGTTTTCCCTTCTACATCATCTTTGGATTTCCAAACCAGCTTTCCAAGACTTTCGAGTTGTGCAGCCCGCATGCCCATGTGAATAGAGGGCAGCTGATAATGCGCAGCAATTTTTTCCAGGCCAATGATGTATTCAGGAATTCTCCCGGCGGTATAGGCCTTATGTTGTTCACCGGAAATCGTATAAATAAAACAGATGGCCGTTGATGGTGAAATCATTTTCACCTGCCTGACAATTCCTTCCATTGCAGCAAAATCACCACCATTGACAGCAAATTCAACAAACAAGAGATCGGGCTTGTATTTCAATACCTGATCCTGCAAACGACAGGCACCAAGATCAGTACCGGTTCCGGAAACACCGGCATTTACCCCTGTTATTTTCAGGGATGGATTCATGGACTGGATATAATTGAGTGTCTGCTGGCGGTATTGATCATGTGCCCTGGTAATACTTCCACCAAGGAAAGCAATACAAAGGCTTCCGTTTTTCTGTTTTATCTTTTGTGCGAATTTCCCCAAACCCTTGCGTACAAATGTTTCAGAGGAGTCCTGCCAGTTTTCAATGAACGGCATACGATAGGTGCTGTCGGGTGAAAACCTGAGTGGCAGGGATCCTGTCTGGCTTTCAGCTATCGATGCCTCAACTCCGTTACCAAGACTTTTTTTTTTCAGGTATTCCCTTATGCCTGGTATGACTTCCATCATTTCACTCCAGACACTATAGGTGGCATTGTACCCAGTCCGTTTTCTGATTTGATAATAATACTTGATACCGTTTGTGAGGTCCCCTACCCTGAACATTCCGAAGCTGGAGGATGTGACTGTTTTCCATGTTGTTATTGCATTCAACGAAGTGCCATACCGCAGTTGGTATTGAATATCAGAGGGCTGAAATGAAGGTGCAACATAAAAACAATTATCTCCTGCTTCAGACAACCAGATTACTGGAGGGAGGATGTCATACCCTGCTTTAGGTTGAAACGATTTTATTTCAGATGGGGAACCTTCTCCCAGCGCATTTTTCCCAACAACCCAAACTTCACAAGTTTTGCCAAAAGGTAAACTGGTGAGATCTGCATAATGATCAATGGTCGCAGGCAATGATTTGACAATTCCCCCTGTCATGTATTTGACAATGTATTCAGAAGCAAAATCACTCCGTTCAAATACAATTCTTGCAGTATTTGAACCTTTGATAAAATCAACCAACTTCGGAGCCGGTGGCAGCTTTGTATGAACAATGGTGTCCAGGACAGCATATCCGGTTGGAGAAACCAATGACATTTTATACCAGCTAACATTGGAAGGCAAATCCTTGATGTTAAAAACCAGACTATCCGCGCCTGGAGCAATCTCTGGCAATGCTATCTTTTGAACAAGCTGCAATTGTTGCTGATCATTTTTAGCAATGAGCTGGAGAGAATATCCCTTCAAAATATACGCAGGGATATCCATTTTTTTTCGAGGATGTATTACTGCTGTCAAATTAGAAACAGATTGTTGAGATGAATGTATGCTCACCTTGATCCCAGCAACTGGCGCATAAAATTCTTGCATCTGCCGAAAAGCCCGTTTCTTGTTGCGGTAATTGTCGATGATTCCCCATTGCCTGTTCTGATGCAACGGAGTGGTGGTGGCTGGATTGGGCACCTGGTATGCACTCCGGTAATCATTGAATGTCCAGAGAGAATATCCAAATAAATTCTCCTTGTTTGCCAGTTCATCAACCATCAGGCTCTTAAACACTGATTTATCAGGAGTATCATAAATCAGGTTATCAGTATGGCTACCGTATTCAGACATGAATACTCCTTTGCCCGGATAACGGGCCTTCAAATTGTCAACGGCTTTTGCATAACCACCATACTTGTTGATCATCAATACGTCACAAAACTGTGCTGCATCATTGTCCTGAAAATCGGCAGTGTGGGAAACATAGGTTACCAGCCTGCTGCTGTCCAGTTGTTTTTTGATGAAGGGAATGATAGCAGCGACGTATTTGTTGACCTCAGGGTTCTCTTTGAGGTTGCCGTTTTCATTTCCTACACTCCACCCAAAAATGGAAGGATGATTGAAGTTTTGCCTGATGAGCTTTGTAGCAAATTCTTTTGCCTCAACTGTCCTGTCATTCATAAAGTCTGGCCAGTTGTTGAATTCCGCCAACACCAGGATTCCTTTTTCATCCAAATAGTCCATCACATCCTTTGGCAATGGACGGTGCGAGAGCCGGGCCATGTTTGCACCCGCTTCTTTCATCATATCAATGTCTTCCTTGTAGCGATGTTCAGGAAGCGTACTGCCTGTTGTTCTGTCGTCTGCTACCCAGTTGTATCCTGCAAGCCTTACGGATTCACCATTCAATTTAAATTGGTATCCATCCATTTCTATTTTCCGAATGCCAAACCTGTCCATGTGTTGAAAACTTACCAGACCCGCCTCTTTCAGATCCATCTTGCTTTCATACAAATGTGGCCGATCAAAATGCCACAAGGCCACCTGATCTGCAGTCAATGATTGATCGATGACAAATTGAGTGGTGGCGCCTGCCTTTGCGATAAATTGTTTTGAAGAGGAAACAACGGCTTGTAAGGATTTCGAAATGTGTTGAACAATCAGGATTGGCTTATCCATTTTTCCTGTATTTCTTACATAGACCGCAGTTCGGATGGATGCGGATCCTTTTTGCAAATCGGGTATGCTAACAATTTCCTGACGCTCGATATAGACCGAATTGCGCAAATGAACCATTGCAGGTCTGCGTATACCACCCCAATTCCAATAAGCTCCCCAGGAAAGTGAATTGTCCACCTCAACAGACAGCTGGTTTTGGGCGCCTTGTTTGCATATTGATGTGAAATCAAATTCTTGTGTAAAATCACCACAGAGCACCTGCGCAATCAGGCTGTCATTGATAAATACCTTGTATGAATTTCCCACTTCTCCGAAAGCCAGTATGGCGCTGCGACCCTTTAATGCGGGAACATAGAACGAAGTCCTGTACCAGGCCTTTCCCCTGTAATTGGCGTATTCATTGTGCAAATCCCAATTGTCAGGCACCTTCATGGATTCCCAGCCCTGATCATTGAAACTGCTTTTCTGCCATCCAGATGAAAGGCCTTTGTTGTTGGGATCAATTGAAAATTTCCATGATTTGGGAAGAGCAATATTTTGTTGCCCAATCGGAATATCATCCGCTTGAACATGAATAACGACAAAGCATATAACGAGTGTCAATAACATTTTGCTAAGCGGATGAAACTTCATGATCAATCGTTTTGTTTGTTAGAAGAAAATCAATTCCATTTCAGCACGGCTTCTTTCCTGAATCCCCAGTATCCATACGACAACCTGGTCTTCTTTCCTGGATTGGGCTTCAATGCAGTGCGAAAAATACCAGTATCCTCTCCGGTTTCAAGCAGATTAATTTTGATAACATCTCCATTTTCAAGGGTTTGCTCTACCCAAGCCAAATCCTTTTGATTTGGATTGATGTTGAGAGGAGCTTTTAACTCAACAAAAACCTTGTTGGTATTTGAAGAAGCAGAAATCATCTTGCCAGACGCATCGACGATTTTAAGTTCAATGCTGTGCAGGGTTGAGAATGTAAGGGTTGCCAACCACCCCCGGTTGGATATGGCCCAACCTTCCGTTGCATAGGCGTTGAGTCCTATCTTGTCAGACCCTGAATCAGCAACGGCTATGCTTGCAACAGATCCGTATCGTGGAAAATCCTTGTCCAGTGGTGTGCCGTCAAGGGTTCCCCTTGAAAGTCCAAGCATACCGTAGCCATTGGGATGTGCCTGAGGCCATCCTACTTCAACATCTTCCCAATATCCTTTGATGGCCAGCCTTTCCTTGCTTTTGTTGCTGAAATGAGCCCCCAGAGGATTAAGCCCAAATGTAAAGTCAATCTGAGACCAAGCAACTGGCCTTGCCTCAGGCCTTTTCAAAACATGCGCAGCAGCAAACAAGCTGCCACCCAAAGCAGGAGCACCGCCCAATTCCTTGGTTTTGGGATGTGCCCATTCTGTATCGCTGTGCGTTCTGTAATGCCATGGATTCTTTGATCTGGAAAGAATATGATCCATCCAATCACTCAATTTGTTTTTGGCGGCTTTGGAATCTTTTTCCGGAACTGTCATCACGTAAAAAGCCAAAGCCTGTGGTGTGATATGCTCTGCATTCCTGATCCACCACATGTGGCGCACATTGTTAAAATCCCAATTCTTTACAATATCATCCACAGTTTCCTTTGCCCATGCCAGGAACTTTTCGGGTTGACCATATTTTTCATTTTTTTCTGTCAGGTACATGAAAAGATTGCTGAACACAGACTGCCCATAAGCATTACCCATCTCACTGAATTCCTGGTATCCCAGATCAACCCATTTGTTGCTATAGGTCCAATAGCGAACCACCTTGTGCCTTTCATAGGCTGTCCATTTTTCCAAACAAACCTTTCTGTATGCCTTGTATTTTTCTTCAGATAAATAAGGTTTCAGAAAGCTGTGATAGCCCGCACATACTGCGGCAAGTTGATCCAGTGTATTCCAATAATCATAATTCATTTTGGGTGTGCCTTCATATCCCAACCAGCCATGGCGGTTTGCGATAGGGCCATTGAATGCATGATGGTTGTATGCGAATTCAGCATGCCAAAGGATCAAGGCAATCAGATCCGGAACTTTGCCATTCCCCATTTCATTTTTCCAATTGTCAAAAAGAGCAGGATTGCTGGCAAAAAACATGGTTTCAAAAACAGTCTCAAGGCCATATGACCCTACATCCCGCGAAGGTCCTCCACCATATACTTTGGCTTCATTTGAATGAACTGGATCAGTTGATCCACGAACATCAATGAAAAAATCATAGGCCATTTTGGAAGAAACAATTTCCTGATAATATGCCTTGATGCGAAAAGGAACAGACGGTTTCAATCCAGCTACCTCTGCGATGTACTGATCATTAGACACGGCGTTGAAGGCAGAAAAATCTCCTGCATACTGATTAATCTTACCGGTAAATACAACGTCTCCGGATGCAACTGATCTCAGTTGAAATGTTTCACCATCCTTGATACCCCAGGCAACCAGGCGCTTTGATTCATTCAAATTATATCCGGCCTGGTTCACCAATACTTTTTTGATGGCATCTGGCTGTGCATTTGCACTGATGGTTAAACAAATCAGCAATAACACGGAAAGCAACTTGGAAGGCATGGCAGCACGCCAAATGAAAATGGAAACAAATACAATCACTGCCCCTACACTGATCACGATGGCTGATGATTCAATCGACAAGAAGCCCAGGATTGCAATACCGATACCTACAATGGCCATGGCTATGGCAATCACCTTGATGCCGAAGTTATTTTGAGCCCTGGCATCCTCTTCATCTTCTATTTCAGTTTCAGACAATGAAATATCTGCGACAACAACAGGTGTAGGAGCAAACATTCCTTTGGACTTATAATATAACTCAAAAGCCAATAGACAAATCAATGGAATGGACTGACCAACAACCGTTTCCATGGTTCGAGACAGCTTCAGGCCCAACAAGGATGGTGCCAATAATTTTAAAAACAAGTTGATGGAAAGTGTCAGTATGGTTACTGTTACAACAGAAATGGCAGTCTGGCGTTTTGAGAACAAGCTCCAGATGATGGGAGCAAATAATGCACCTCCGGCAATTGAAGCAATGCTCAATACAAAATCAACAATACCGCCAATGCGGGGAACCAGTAAAGCAATAAAAACGGTACCCGCTCCAAAGAGAATGGTAAAAATTCTAGCAACCAAGATTTGCTCATTATCACTGGCTGATTTCCTGATGAGATTCTTGTACAGGTCAGTAGCAAATACAGTAGCAGCAAGATTGATGGTGGTATTGGCCTTGCTGGATGTAGCAGATATCATCCCAGCCAGTACCAATCCAATCAGTCCTGCCGGAAGAATTTTTTGGCAGAGCATCATGTAAGCACCCTCTGCCCCTAAACCTGCCAGATCAGGATTCATGATCCTGTATACCATCGGCGGAATCATCCAAATGAATGGACTTACCAGGTAAAGAATCGTAAAAAGATAAGCCACCTTACGGGAACTTTTTTCATCTTTGACACTCGTATACCGCTGCACATAACTCCAATTACCACCGATGTATGCGGTTTGGTAAACGATGAATGCCAGCATAAACGGAATAGTATATTCGGCATTGAAAGGTTTAAAAAAATCAACAGGTGCCTGGGTAACGAGGTTAGCAGGACCACCAATCTGTTCAATTGCAATGGGAATAACAATCAACAC
>CAITQQ010000235.1 GCA_903894575.1 uncultured bacterium | reverse complement strand
GGGTAACCAGGAAATTCCTTCCAAAATCACCCAACCCCTTTTCACATCAGCCGTTTCTGGTACCACCAGTTATCCGCTTACTGCAACAGGGCCTTATCCTGCAGGGATTACCTATTCAAGGTTGGCCAATCCTGATATCCAGTGGGAGGTGTCTACCCAAACCAATGTGGGCTTGGACTTTGGCTTGCTGAAAGGCGCACTTACCGGATCAATCGATTATTTCAAGAAATTGTCCAACAATATTCTGCTTGAAGTGATTCCAGCAGACCCTGTTCAGCCTGCAGGAACTTTCTGGACCAATGTGAAAGACATGACCATTACCAATACAGGTCTGGAAATTGATCTTGCTTACAAGAACAAGACCAAATCCGGAATTAAATATACGGTTGGCGGTAATGTTGCTTTCCTTAGCAATCTTGTTGAAAATTCTCCCTACTCTGTCATTCAATCGGGTGGTGCTTCAGGGCCTGGTTTGACCTCGGCTACTGTCAACGGCTATATCAATGGACAGCCCATTGGTACTTTCTTTCTCAGGGAATGGACCGGTTTCGATGCCAATGGTATCAGTACCTTCCGTGACATTGATGGCGATGGCATCAGCGGAGACAAGGACAGGCTTGCATTGGGTACTGCACTCCCCAAAGTGATCTATGCTTTCTTTGCAAACTTCTCCTACAAAGGATTTGATTTTGTTGCCAATTTCAATGGTGTATCAGGAAATAAGATTTACGACAATACAGCGAACGCCTATTTCTATAAATTGCGCTTATCGAAGAGTGTGAACACGACCCCTGAGGCTGTTGGGTCTCCAAAGGAGTCTATCAGCAACTCGGCTCCCATCAGTTCAAGGTACCTCAAAGACGGAGCATATTTGCGTTTGAACAATATGGCCCTTGGGTATAATTTTGATACCCGCGGTGGAGCAATGGGCAAATGGATTTCCGGACTTCGACTCTCCGTTACCGGTCAAAATCTTTTTGTGATCACGAAGTACAACGGGTACGATCCTGAGGTAAACACCGACAGAACCATCAATGGTGTCTCTTCTTATGGCATTGATGGGCTTAGCTATCCCAAGGCCAGATCAATCATTTTCGGACTAAACTTAACTTTCTAAAATAAGAATCATGAAAAATAGAATATTAACCCTGCTCTTTGTTTTGGGCTTGTTATCCCTGACAGAAAGTTGTACCAAGCTAAAGGAGACTGTTCTCGATGAGTCATCCGTAACTGGTCTCACAGAAAAACAGATTGCAGACGGAACCATTGCTCCGGTCTATGCACAATTGCCCAACATTTTCCTCCATACTGGCCTTTTTGCCCTTCAGGAAATCACGACAGACGAAGCCATCCTTCCCTACCGTGGTGGAACTGATTGGGGTGATAATGGAATCTACCTTGATTTGCACAGGCATCAAACCACGAGCAACAATGCTCCGGTCAGAAATACCTGGAACCCGATTACACAAAGCCTCTCTCGTGCCATTTCTGCCGTCAGTTCGTTACAGGGAAGCAAAGATCCGAATGCTGCCAAATATATCGCAGAAGCCAAGGGCATGTATGCATATTATAACATGTTGGTGCTTGATCTCTGGGGTGTGATTTTTGTTAAAGAGGATCCAGGCGCTACATCCAAGATTGTTCGTGGAGAAGAGGCGGTTGAATACCTGAAAAAGGTATTGCTTGAAGTGGAGCCTTTGCTGGATAACACCACCGGACCAGGCCGTCTTACCAAGGCCGGTGTTTGGGGCCTGCTTGCCAAGTTGCACCTGAACGCTGCTGTTTACCGCGACCGATATGCTGCAAGCTTTACCTTCAAGAATGAAGACATGGATAAGGTGATAGAGTATACCTCTAAAATCATCTCATCTGGTCAGTATGCATTGTCTCCTGATTACTGGGCAATTTTCAATGACGAAAACAATACCAACAAGGAATTGATTTTTGCAGTTGACCAGCGCGCAGACCTGAATGGTCACAACAGGCTTGCTTATTTTTCCCTTTCAGGTGATCAGTTTCCGCTCCCATCTTTTACTGGTGCCAATGGAACCGACGGTCCTGGCATCACGCCGGATTTTTACAGAACCTGGGTAGATGCTTATGCACCTACAGATCCAGCAGCTGCAGATCCGAGGTTTTATCAGAAGAACATTACCGTTGACCCAGTAACACAACAGGCTTGCTATGATGCAGCCAATTACAAAATCGACAGGGGTATTTTGCGTGGACAGCAGTATGGTTTGATCAGGACTGCAGGTGTTTTTGAAAAATGCCCTGATGGCAAATTCAGGGTAGGCAGGTTGTTCAACAATACAAGGAACAGGCCTACAACACCAGTACTGCATACAGAAAGCATTAATTTCACTACAGCTGGAAGTGATTATGCAACCGGTTTCCGCGTATTGAAATTTGAGTTCGGGAAAAAATCAGTCAGTGGAAGGAATTTTGGCGAAGCAGATATTCCCATTGTTCGCTTGGGTGATGTTTACTTAATGCGTGCCGAGGCCAGGCTGCGCAAGGGCGATGCTGCTGCCGCACTTACTGATGTCAATGCAGTAAGAACTTCACGCACTGCAACCGGTGCAGGCAGGGCCCTCACCTCAGTAAACCTGGATCAGCTTTTCAGAGAGCGTGGTTTCGAGTTGTACTGGGAGCTTCAAAGAAGAACGGATATGGTTCGTTTTGGAAAGTTTGAATCAGCCTGGACAGAAAAATCCAGCACAGACAAGAACAAGCGCGTTTTCCCGATTCCTCAAACTGCCATCGATGGGGCATCCAACCTTCCTGGTTATTTGAAGCAGAATCCTGGATATTGATGCTACTCTTCAATTGCATTCAAAGGCAGATGGTCGTTCCATCTGCCTTTTTTATTTTATCTTGGTCTCGAAATACAAACAGGTCATGAAAAAAATATGCTCAGCTTTTGTTCTTCTGCTTCTCTCCTCAGCCACCATTGCACAAAAAGCCCTCAATGTTATCAGCATAAAGGAAACGGAACGCATTGAGCGAATCCTTTCTGCAGATGATATGCAAGGGAGAAGAACATTCACCCCCGGTATTGAAAAAGCTGCCAACTTCATAGCTTCCGAATTTGAAAAAACAGGCTTGCAAAAATGGAGCAACGGAACTACTTACTTGCAGTCGTTTTCAATGGTGCGTACAAAATCAATATCCCAAAAAATTCTTGTCAATGGTGTGGAGCTTGATGCAAAAAAAGCCATCCTGGTTTCACCATCAACATCACTCAAAGCCGACAACAATGCTGGCTACGATGTGGTAACTATTAATGGGAAAATGAATTTTCCAACCGAGGCCAGAAAGGCCTTGGGTGCAAAAAAGAATACCGTTGTTTTTGTTGATACTGCCCATGCGAACATGTTCGGAAGGTTTGCACAAATGCGTTCTCAATTGTATTCAAGCCAGCCCAATGTGATCATGTTGCTGGTAGACAAATCACCTTCTTCTTACAGTGTTGAATTGAAACAGGAAATCACAGAAATGCCATTGGCAAACGTAGTCGGCATCATTCCTGGAAAGTCAAGGCCGAATGAATATGTCATCTTCTCTGGTCATTATGATCACCTGGGCATCAACAGCAAAAAAATGGAGAACAATGACTCCATTTATAATGGAGCCAATGATGATGCAGCTGGTACAACGGCCATGATCATGTTGGCCAAGTATTTCAAGAAGCTCAATGATAATGAGCGTACATTGGTCTTTGCTGCCTTCACCGCAGAAGAGATTGGCGGATTTGGTGCAACCTATTTTTCAAAGCAATTTGATCCTGCACAAGTGATGGCCATGTTCAACATTGAAATGATTGGAACAGAAAGCAAGTGGGGCAAGAACAGTGCCTATATCACCGGTTTTGAAAAAACAAACATGGGTGAAATTTTGCAAAACAACCTGAAGGGAACGGATTTCACCTTCCATCCTGACCCCTATCCAACACAACAGTTGTTCTACCGTTCAGACAATGCAACCCTTGCCAGGCTTGGGGTTCCGGCACATACCATCTCCACTTCAAAGATGGACAGCGAGCCGAACTACCACAAGGCTTCCGATGAAATTGGAACGCTTGACATGCAGAACATGGCGGCCATCATCCGTGCCATTGCCCTGAGTTCAAAGGGAATTGTTTCCGGAAAGGAAACCCCCAGCAGGGTGGATGTCTCTGCGTTAAGATAACATTTGTAATACTAAAGTTAATCATTGGCCATCCTTGTTCAATCGGGATCTGTCCCGTCATTTGCCATCAGGAATCTATTGATTACCTTCATGGCGGTTTAAACAAAGTTCACATGAAGACATTGTTCCGCACTGTACACCTCTACCTAAGTCTGGCTTCTGGCATATTTATCATGATGGCCTGCTTTACAGGATCCATCCTGGTTTTTGAGCAGGAACTCCAGCATGCCCTTTACCACGACAGGTATTTTGTGGCACAGCAGTCAGCTGTTCAGTTGCCTGTTGGTACAGTGCTGGATGGATTCAGGAGTACCTATGCTGAGGCTAAAATCAGTGGTGTAAAGGTCTATACAGACCCCAGAAGGAATATTGAGATCGCCATCACCATGCCAGAAAAGGGGGAAAAATCAAGCCCAAAACGATTGACCGCCTTTGCTGACCCGTATACCGGGAAGATCATCGAGATTTACAGTTATTCAGACTCTTTTTTCAGTACGGTGGAGGATATGCACAGGCGTTTGCTTGGTACCGATATTGGAAAGTTGATCATGGGTACCAGTACCTTGTTGTTCCTGTTCATCATGATCACCGGGGTTATTTTGTGGTGGCCGAAGACAAAAGCAATGTTGAAGCAGCGCAGTTCCATCAAATGGAAGGCGGGCTGGAAAAGGCTTGCATATGATTTTCACCATGCATTGGGCATCTATACAGTGATATTTCTTTTCATATTTGCCTTCACGGCATTGGCATGGAGTTTCCAGTGGTTCAATGATGGTATATACACGCTGACGAATTCTTCCAAAGATCCCATCAAGCCCCCAAGTTCAACCATTGTGGATTCTACGGGAAAGGCAGGCATTGATGATGTGCTTGCAGACGCCTATACAAGGGTTCCCAATGCAGTTTTTTATAACCTGAGCCTTCCAAAAGATTCTGCTGCAGTATTTGCTGTGAATGTGCTTATGCGCAATGCCATCCACGAAACGGCCACCGACAACCATTATTACGATCAATATTCCGGACAATACCTCAAGACAGTGTCATTTGGCGACAGGCCCATCGGACAGCAGATCCGCGCCAGTTTCAAGCCGATTCACATCAGCTCTATCTTTGGCCTGCCATCCAAAATCCTTGGATTTCTGGTCTGTTTGTTCGGCACCACCTTCCCCATTACAGGCGTGATCATGTGGCTGAGCAGGATTAAGAAGATTTAGAAGGTTGATTGGGACTTTGCTAATGCATCTCCCAGCCTTTGGAGGTTTACCAACCTTTGGTTGGCAAGTTCAACCCCTAAACCACAACTCAGAACCCACAACTCACAACCCTTTACAGGTTCCCTTTCTTCAACTCTCCCACCGCATGGTCAACAGCGCGTGCTGTAAGCGCCATATAGGTAACTGAAGGGTTTTGACAAGCAGATGAAGCCATGGCAGAACCGTCTGTGATGAAGACATTCTGAACGTCGTGCATCTGGTTCCATTTGTTGAGCACGGATGTTTTTGGATCATTGCCCATGCGTGCTGTACCCATTTCATGGATACAGAATCCTGGAGCAGGCATGTTGTCGTAAGGCTTGACATTCTTGATACCAGCGGCTTCCAGCATCTCTACTGCGCTGTTTTTCATGTCCACCCTCATCTTCATTTCGTTCTCCTTGAACTCACAGTCAATATCAAGGGTTGGCAATCCGTATTTGTCTTTCTTGTCCTTGTTGAGGGTTGCCTTGTTCTCGTAATAAGGAAGGTGTTCTCCCCAAGAGCCCCATCCCATGGTCCAGTTGCCTGGTTCGGTAACCGTTTCCTTGAGTTCGATACCGATCTCGCCTGAGCTGGCACGGCCCCTTGAGGCGCCGCCCTGGTAACCGAATCCGCGCACATAGCCTGCAGAAGAGCCGCCATCGAGGTTGCGGAAACGGGGAACATAGATGCCATTGGGCCTGCGGCCGTAAAAATATTGGTCCTGGAAACCATCAAAATCACCTGAAGCCCCAACACCGTAGTGGTGGTCCATCAGGTTATGCCCAACCTGCTCGCTGCTGTTGCCGAACCCGTTCGGGAAAGCATCAGAAACGGAATTGAGGAGGATATGGGTGGTGCCCAGTGTCGATGCG
>CAITQQ010000234.1 GCA_903894575.1 uncultured bacterium | reverse complement strand
GACATGGCCAAAGACCCAAAGGGAACGCTCAAGAAAATTGCAGCCATGGGATTTGGTGAAGTAGAGAACTTCGGATACAACGGCAAGTTCTTCGGGATGGAAGCATCCGAATACAAAAAGGTATTGGATGAGTGTGGCCTCGTTGCGCCATCTGGACACTACCTCTATGGCAATTTCGGCAACAAGCAAAACCCTGGAACCGTTTTGTTTGGATGGGACAAAGCAGTGGCCGATGCCAAAGCCATTGGTCAAACCTATATGGCGATTGCCTTCCTGATGCCAGAAGAAAGAACTTCCATTGCTGACTATAAAAAAATTGCCGCAGACCTGAACAAGGCTGGCGCCATCTGTAAAAAAGCGGGCATCCAGCTCTGCTACCACAACCATGATTTTGAATTCCAGGAACTGGAAGGACAGATTCCTTTCGACATCTTGGCCAACGAAACTGATCCAAGCCTTGTAAAATTCGAACTGGACCTGTTCTGGGTTTCAAAGGCTGGTAAGGACCCCATTGCATTGTTCAAACAGTACAAGGGAAGGGTTGCGCTCTGGCATGTCAAAGACATGGACAATACGCCCAACAAGAACTTTACCGAAGTGGGAAGCGGCGTCATTGATTATGCAAGGATTTTCAGGCATGCCAAAACCGCTGGTATGAAACATTTCTTTGTTGAGCAGGATGTTTGCCCTGGCGCACCGCTGGACAGCATTCGCAAAAGCATCGCCCATGTGCAATCAACCCTCCTGAAAAACCTGTAAGGATGAAAACATTCAATTATATTTTTTCCGGACTTTTTGTTGTTTTTGCATTGCTGCAAATCAATGATCCGGATCCTTATTTATGGATTCCTATTTATGGTTATGTTGCCCTTGTTTGTTTTCTTAATGCAAGAGGTAAATTTGATAGTTTCGCCCATATCGGAACCCTGATTTTTTGCTTTTTCTTTGGGCTGAAGTTATTGCTGGCAAGAGATGGGGTGATGTCTTGGTTCAATGAACATGAGGCGGAAAGCCTTGTCCAGAGCATGAAAGCAACAAAACCCTGGATCGAGCAATCAAGAGAGTTTGGCGGATTGCTGATCATTTCAATTGTCATCACCATCAACATGGTCCTCCATAAAAAAAGCCGGAGCTGATTCAACTCCGGCTTTTTTTATAGCGATGGATCTATTATTTTTTAGGAATAAGCTTCATCGAAATGATGGCCAACCTGTTGGTTTCTTTTATGTCCATGCGCTCAATTTTCATGTAGAGTTTTCTGTCTCCAGCCACCACGTTTTGCAACTGAAGTTCTTTTGTGCTGAACATGGTGCTTGAATGGTTTTCCAATTTGAGCGACGCAATCTTGGGTCCATTGGGAGAGTCCTGGTGCAGACTGATCTGGTAGCCTTTGATGAGCTGAGCAGGAATACCATATCCAAACTCAATGGTACCAATGCTTTCCAAATCTATATTGGAAAATTCCATCCATCCATTGTTGCCCTGGCTGATGTTAAGGAATGCAGCACGGTGTTTGTTCCAGTCCTTGACTTCTACCCTCAGGTTTCCGCTGTTGCTTGGCATGTTGATCAGGGCGCTCTTGAGTGAAACGGTACCCACTGCACTCAGTGGCTTGATGCCTGCACCGCCTCTGTCTGTATAGGTGGCTGTGATCAACATCAGGTTACCAGTACCCATATCATTATCTGACGGTGTAATGGTTCCTTTGGCAGGAAGTGATGGGGCCTCTTTCTTGTTCAGGCTCAATACCCAATCAACAATCATTCCTGCTTCTTCGGGTTTCAGGTCCGGGTGGGCGGCCATGGCCACTTCTCCCCAAACACCGCTTCCGCCTTTGATGATCTTATTGGTGAGGTAGGCCCTTGCCTTGGTATCTCCTTCATATTTCTCTGCCACCATTTTATAGGCTGGACCTACAGACCTCTCTGCTTCTTTGTGACAGGCCTTGCAATCCAGGGTTGCCGCCAGGTTCTTTCCTTCCATGATGGCGGTCATCACCTGATGTCCTACCGTCTGCGCCTTGTCTGGCCCGTTCACGTAATCCACTTTCACATAAATGGATTTTTTGTCCACTTTTTCTGTTGTACCATCTTCCTTGTCCTTCACGTTGACTGTATAAGGAACTGCTTGCCCAGGAAAATAAAACTTATTGCCGGCATCCAGCTTTACATTGACTTCTGGCGCTTCATTACCAGCATACACCTTTACCACTTCACTCCTGGTGACAGCACCCTTTGGATCTTTCACTTCAACATAGATCGCATATTCGCCGGCTTTGGTGAAGGTGAAAGAGGTATTGGGAGTGCTTGCTGCCGGACGAACGGTGGCACCAAAATGCCAAACATAACTCAAGGCATCATTGTCTGCATCAGCTGATCCAATGGCATCTGCCTTAACGGTAAATGGAATGCTGCCTGAAAGTTTGGGCACATTGATTTTTGCTTTCGGAGCCCTGTTGCCTCCATTATAATCGATTCTTGAAAGGGCTGCGTCAGGATTTTTGCTGAACCATCCAGAACCATATTCGAGCACATAAAGCCTGCCGTCTGGGCCCAACTCAACATCAATCGGGCTTTTGAACTTTGTGGACTCCATGAAAGGCTCCATTTGTTGGTAATTGCCTGCAGCATCCATGCTCACCATTTTCATCCAACCCCTGATCCATTCGTAGAACAAGAGTTTTCCGTTGAAATAGTCCGGATACCTTGTGGCCTTGGGATAGAACTCGGAATGATAAACGGGACCCGCCATTGCATTTCTTCCTCCGGTTCCCACTTCTGGAAACTCAGTCGAGGCTGCATAAGGATACCAGATGAATGCAGGACTTACCGGAGGCAATTCCTGTAAACCAGTATTGTTCTTGGAAAGGTTCATGGGTTTTTTAGGGTCGAAGAAATCGCCTACTTCACCAGTTTCATAATTGAACTGGCGGTATGGATAGTTGTTTCCAATAAACATGGGGTAACCAAAATAACCAGCCTTGCGGGCCTGGTTCAACTCATCATAGCCTCTTGGTCCCTTTTCTTCCGGTTTATCGTTTCCAGCATCAGGACCAACATCACCCCAATACAAAAAACCTGTTTTTCTGTCAACCGAAATCCTGTAAGGATTCCTGGTTCCCATGGCATAAATTTCGGGCCTTGTCTTGGGCGTGCCCGGAGGGAAAAGATTTCCTTCAGGAATAGAATAAGATGCATCAGGGTTAACCTTGATGCGCAAAACCTTTCCTCTTAAATCATTGGTATTGCTCGATCCCCTTCTGCCATCATATTGCTCAAATCCTTCCCTGTTGTCGATTGCACCAAAACCATCCAGGATGTACTTTGAATTCGGTTGATTGAATGGTGTTGTATTATCACCAGTAGAAATAAACAGGCTTCCATCAGGTCCAAAGGTCAACGATCCTCCGGTATGGCAACAGATCTTTCTTTGAGATGCAACATCCAATACTTTTTTCTCGCTCTTCAAATCGAGTTTACCATCCTTGAAAACGAAACGAGACAACCTGTTGGCAGCAGTATCATTGGTGGCATAGAACATGTAGATATAGTTGTTCTTCGCAAAGTCAGGATCGGCAGTGATACCAATAAGCCCTTCTTCTGCATTGACACCCTGCACGCCAGACTTGGAATACAAATCAAATTTAGCAACCTGTGTTACCTTCTTTGTGGCATTGCTGTAGAGCATCACTTCACCTTTTCTTTGTGTGACGAGGATATCAAAATTTGGAAGGATGGCCATTTCGGTAGGTTCATCAAAAACACCACCGGCCAATACATTCTTGGTAAAGCGGTCTTCATCCGGAACCAACATGGACTTTGCCTTGCTGTAGTCTTTCTTTACATTATTGCCGATGGCATACTTGATGCCACCCAGGACATGCTTGAGGAAAAGCGGGTCTGCAAAAGATTCGTTGGTATGACCAAACTCAGTGTAGAAGGCCCTTCCGCCATCATAGTCGTGGTACCATGCCATGGGATGGCTGTCTCCGTTTTGACCGCCTTCGTAAGATTTTTCATCGATGCTGATCAGGATATTGACTTCTTTGCCCGGTACCACTTTGAAGTTGTACCACTCATCAAAGCGTTCCCAAATTGCAGGAAGATGAGATGTGCTGATATGGGTCCTATCGTGTACAATGAGTTTTGCGTTCTGTTGTTTAGGATGGCTCTTGAAATAGGCTCCAACCAATTTTCCGTACCAGGGCCAATTGTATTCACAGTCGCTGGCTGCATGAATTCCCATGTATCCACCACCGGATTGGATGAATCTTTCAAAAATAGCCTGTTGATTGGGATTCAGTGCATCACCCGTTGAGTTCAGGAAGATTACTGCCTGGTATTTTTTCAGGTTATCCTCTTTGAAAGCTTCTGCATCTTCAGTAGTGTCAACAGCAAATCCATTTTCTTTACCCAATTGCATGATGGCTGTTTTTCCAACCCCGATGGACCCGTGCCTAAACCCTGCAGTTTTTGAAAACACCAATACCCTGGATTGCGCATTGGCAAACATGGAAAAACAGATGCTGAATAAAAACAACAATTGGACTCTTCTCATAATGGTCAAGTTATAAAGTATATATATATGAGGTATAAATTTAACGATTAATCCGGCGAAATAAAAAACGCCGCATTGTTCATGCGGCGCTTAAGATAAATTGATTGATGCGGTATTAAAGTTGTTTGATCTTGATGTTCTTGAACCATACCGGATTGCCATGGTCCTGCAAAGAAATTTTTCCTTTGCTGTACTTGGCAAAACCAGGCCAGGTCTTGAATTTGGAGCCCTGCACCAGCTGATTAAATGCATCATCGCCAACCACTGTAGTTACAACGGTTTCCCCATTGAGCTTCAGGGTAAGGGCTTTGTTTACATAAATGATCTCTGCGTGGTTCCACTCCATGGCTGGTTTCGCTGTTTCCCTGTTGCACTTGATCAGGTCATACAAATCACCAGCGCGGTGCCTTGGATTTTTGGCATCACCCGCTTTTT
>CAITQQ010000233.1 GCA_903894575.1 uncultured bacterium | reverse complement strand
CTTACTGCCGCTAATGCCTACGGACGTTATTTTCCCATGTTCATGACAGCTGCCGGCAGCGTTGCTCCTGCTAAAATGCTGATCCTGGGAGCGGGTGTGGCGGGGCTTCAGGCCATAGCCACTGCAAAAAGATTGGGTGCAGTGGTAGAGGTATTTGATACCAGGCCTGCAGTAAAAGAAGAGGTGCAAAGCCTTGGTGCAAAATTCATCGAAGTGCCAGGTGCCGCTGATGCATCAACAGCGGGAGGATATGCAGTAGAACAATCTGAAGAATACAAAAAGAACCAGCAAGCAAAGATTGCAGAGAGTGTTGCCAAAGCAGATATTATTGTTACTACCGCGCAGATACCAGGGAAAAAGGCGCCTATCCTCATTACAGAAGATATGCTGAACACCATGCGCAGGGGCAGTGTCATCATCGACCTTGCAGCATCTACAGGAGGCAATACACCAATGACCAAAGACCGTGAGACAGTGCATTACAATGGCCTGACCATCATTGGCGACAGCAATCTTCCAGCAACCATGCCATCCGATGCCAGCAAATTGTACGGAAAAAATATCCTGAACTTTCTGCAGCTGATCACCAATAAGGAAGCTCAGCTGATCACCGATTCAGAAGATGAACTGGTGAAAGGGGCAAGGGCCATTGCACAATAAAAATAAAATCATTTTCAATATGAATCAGATCTTGAACTGGATTGCTGCTCATCAGGAAATGGCATACATCGTCATTCTGATGATATTTGTCGGAATAGAAATCATCGGTAAAGTACCCAGTGTATTGCATACGCCGTTGATGAGTGGGGCCAATGCCATTCATGGCGTGGTGATCATTGGTGCCATCATTGTGATGGGACAGGCTGAAGAGGGCAATATCGTCGCTTTGGTGTTGGGCTTTTTGGCGGTGATTCTTGGAACACTGAATGTTGTGGGAGGATTTGTGGTGACAGACAGGATGCTTGAAATGTTTAAAAAGAAAAAATAATTTATCTCTAAATAGGATACCATGGAATTGAATTTGCTTGTGTTTTGCTATTTGTTGGGATCTGTAACTTTCATTGTTGGATTGAAGATGCTTTCCAATCCGGTGTCTGCACGGAATGGAAACCTTGTTGCTGCTGCAGGGATGTTTGTAGCCATTTTGGGTACCATTTTTCTTTATGAGGATGAAGGGAAAAAATTAGGTAATTATGGGTGGATTTTTTCGGCTTTAGTGATCGGAACCGTTATTGGTACCTTGATGGCCAAGCGTGTAAAAATGACCGCCATGCCTGAAATGGTAAGCCTTTTCAATGGAATGGGAGGCGCATGTGCTGCACTCATTTCTGTGATAGAATTCAGGCATCTGATGCATGGTTACGATCCTGCAACCTACGCCAGCAATGGTTATTCTTTTTTCTCTAGCCTGGATGGAACCACCATGCTCATCATCTTTCTGGGATTGATCATCGGATCAGTTTCTTTTTCTGGAAGCATGATTGCATGGGGAAAGTTGAACGGCAAGATCAAGGATTTCGCATTCAAAGGACAGCACATCATTAACCTGGTCATTCTTTTGCTCAACGTTGCCATTGCAGCATTCATCATCATTGCAAGGCCAGAAGAAACGCCTTTGTTCTTTTATGCCATCATCCTGCTTTCCATACTTTATGGTGTGTTTTTTGTTTTGCCAATCGGTGGAGCAGACATGCCAGTAGTCATTTCACTCCTCAACTCTTTTACAGGTGTTGCCGCAGCCTGCGGAGGATTTTTATATGATAATAAAGTGATGCTCACTGGAGGAATCCTGGTAGGAGCAGCAGGAACCTTGTTGACCATGTTGATGTGCAAGGCCATGAACAGGTCGTTGAGCAATGTATTGATTGGCTCCTTTGGGGGAGGCAATGCAGCAGCTGGTGGTGCTGGTCCACAGGGTGGAACATACAAGGAAATTTCCCTGAGTGATGCTGCTGTGGTCATGAGCTATGCCAACAAAGTAATGATCGTTCCTGGTTATGGCCTTGCTGTAGCCCAGGCCCAGCACATCTGTCATGAATTAGAAAAAACATTGGAAGCAAAGGGTGTTGAGGTGAAATATGCCATACATCCGGTTGCAGGAAGGATGCCAGGGCACATGAACGTATTGTTGGCCGAGGCGGATGTCAGTTATGAAAAACTGCTTGAAATGGAATTGGCCAATGAAGAGTTTAAATCAACTGATGTAGTCCTGATTTTGGGTGCCAACGACGTAGTCAATCCTGCGGCAAAATCTGATCCATCTTCTCCCATCTATGGTATGCCCATTTTGGAGGTTGAACAGGCCAAACATGTCATTGTCAACAAGCGCAGCATGAAGCCAGGATATGCGGGTATTGAGAACCAGTTGTTTTTCCAGCCCAAGACTTCCATGTTGTTTGGCGATGCAAAAAAGGCTTTGCAGGATTTGCTTGCAGAAGTACGCAGCATCTAACATTTTAATGCATCGATTTGAGGAATGGATTGCGTAATTTTATGCAATAAACATTCCTGTATGCGGCTGTTCAATATTTGCTTGTTCCTGACGATTTTTCATCCCTGTTTTTCTCAGCAGAAAATTACCGGTTTCTTCCCGCAGAATGCCCAGCGGCAGCTGGCCTTCGAAAAACAATTTGATTCCCTGTTGAGCACATCCAATCAAGACGAATGGATGAAATTCCTGACATCCGGTCCACATCATATTGGATCAGCCAAAGGCAAAGCAAATGCGGAGTTCATGGCCACATTGTTTCGCCAGTGGGGGTATGAAACTGAACTGGCCGAATACCATGTTCTATTTCCCACACCCAAATTTCGTTCATTGGAATTGTTGGGTGAAAAGCCCTACAAAGCCAGGCTTGAGGAGCCGGTCATGCCAGAAGATAGAACATCAGGAATCAAATCAGAACAGCTTCCCACCTACAATGCGTATTCTGCCGATGGAGATGTAACTGCGGAACTCGTTTTTGTGAACAGGGGAATTCCAGCCGATTATGAGGAGCTGGAAAGAATGGGCATCAGTGTAAAAGGAAAGATTGTCATTGCCAAATATGGAGGTTCCTGGAGGGGTATCAAACCCAAAGTAGCAGCAGAACATGGCGCCATCGGTTGTATCATTTATTCTGATCCTTCAGATGATGGATACGTTGCTGGTGATATTTATCCCAAAGGGCCATACAGGCCCGGCCAGGGCGTTCAACGCGGTTCTGTAATGGACATGCCCGTTTATCCTGGCGATCCAACTACACCCGGTTATGGTTCAACTGAAAATGCCAAGCGATTGGGCCGTGATGAAGTAACCACCATCATGAAAATTCCTGTACTGCCCATCTCCTATGAAGACGCCCTGCCTTTGTTGCAATCCCTCAAAGGGCCTGTTGTACCTGATGGATGGAAAGGCGGCTTGCCCATTACTTATCATGCTGGTCCGAGTGTAAGCAAGGTCAGGCTTCATTTGGAATTCAATTGGGACATCAAACCCCTTTACAATGTCATTGCAAAAATGAAAGGTTCCCAGTTCCCTGACCAATGGGTCATCAGGGGAAATCACCATGATGGATGGAACATGGGCGCAGCAGATCCAATCAGTGGCATGGTGGCAGAAATGGAAGAAGCAAGGGTGATTGGTGCATTGGCCAAGAAAGGATTTCTTCCCAAGCGTACATTGGTTTTTTGTGCCTGGGATGGGGAAGAGCCAGCCTTGCTGGGATCCACAGAATGGGTTGAAGACCATGCTGCAGAGCTGCAAAAGAAAACAGTGGCCTACCTTAATTCAGACGGCAACAGCAGAGGCTTTTTGGGAATTGGAGGATCACATGCCTTGGAAAACTTTTTCAATGAAGTGGCTGGCGATGTGAAAGATCCCCAAACGGGCGTGAGTGTGCTGGAAAGAAAATATGCCAAAACCTTGGCATCAGCAGACCGGACTGCGAAGGCCAAAATCCTGGGCAACCGGTACATGAAGATCAGCGCCCTTGGAGCGGGGTCTGATTATTCTCCTTTCTTTCAACACCTTGGTATTCCTTCCGCCAACATTGGTTTTGGTGGAGAAGGCGGTGGTGGTGAATACCATTCCATTTATGATTCTTATGATCATTTCACCCGCTTCAAAGACCCTGGGTATCATTATGGTACGGCCTTGGCCAAAACTGCTGGGAGGGCCATGTTGCGTCTGGCCAATGCTGATGTCTTGCCATTTGACTATAATATACTCACAGGAACCATTACAGAATACCTTACTGAGCTGAAGTCCATGTTGGAGCAAATTCGCAACGATGCTGAAATGGAAAATAAACTCATCAATGACAAAGTATACCAACTCGCTGCTGATCCCCAATTGAAATTTGCATTGCCCAAAACCAAAATGTCTGTTCCCTTTCTTGAATTCAGCCCAGTAGAAAATGCAATCGCGGCCTTGAAAAAAGATACCGAATCATTGAAAAAACTGTTGTTGGGTGCTGATAAGCTGGATCCATTACAATTGGACAAATTGAATGCCATCCTGTATCAGGCAGAGCAAAAGCTGCTCTATCAAAAAGGATTGCCCAGAAGACCTTGGTACAGGCACCAGATTTACGCACCAGGTTTCTATACCGGTTATGGGGTAAAAACCCTTCCTGGAGTTAGAGAGGGCATCGAGGAGGGAAACTGGTCCGAAGCACAGGAAAGGATCCGCATACTAGCCACTACCTTGGCGGATTTTGATTCAACCATAAAGGCTGCATCAGCCATTTTTAACTGATGCTGCTCAGGGAAGATTTTATCCATTCGTTGGAAGGCTGTGAAGGATTCCTGGCTGATGAAATGATTGCTGCGCATCAGGAAGCCACACCAGTCTCTGTACGCTTAAATCCTCAAAAGGCAACCTGGCCGGAAAATGTTTTTCCAGTTGAAAATATAGGCAATATGGTAGCCTGGTGCCCCAATGCCTTATACCTCAACAGCAGGCCCAGTTTTACCATGGATCCTCTTTTTCATGCTGGAACATATTATGTTCAGGAAGCGTCCAGCATGTTCATTCATCATCTTGTATCCACGGTGTTTCATGATCAATCAGGATTGATGGCATTGGATCTTTGTGCAGCGCCTGGAGGAAAGACTACATTGTTGTCTGCGATGCATCATTTTCGGCTGGTGCTTGCGAATGAAATCATACAAACCAGGCTCCCCGTATTGCAGGAAAATACCATCAAATGGGGCGCCGGGCATGTGTTTGTGTCAAACAGCGATCCCGCAGATTTTGAAAAAATGGGTGCCATGTTTGACCTGGTGTTGGTAGATGCTCCTTGCAGTGGCAGTGGGCTGTTTAGAAAAGATGAAGCAGCCATGAATGAATGGAATCCAAACCTGGTGAGCTTCTGTTCCGGCAGGCAAAAAAGGATTCTGGCCAGTGCCATGCATTCGGTTGTTGAAGGTGGATATTTGTTGTATTCCACATGCTCTTACTCAAGAGAGGAGAACGAGGACAACCTCGATCATATCATGGACTCTGGACTTTTTGAATCCATCGCAGTTGATGTTCCTGTTGAATGGAACATTGTAGAGAGCTATTCCAAAATCAATCATGCAAAGGGTTACAGATTTTATCCCAACAAGGTGAGGGGTGAAGGATTTTTTTGTGCCCTGTTCCGAAAAACCGGAACAACCTATTCCCAATTTAAGCATGATGCCGGAAAGCTGGAACTTGTTAAGCCTCCTTCCTTTTTGCATGATTGGATCAACCCTTCTGAGCAGATGCGGTTCTTTAAAAAGGAAAATGAAGTTTTTGCCATTGATGAAATCAACCTGCCGGCATTGCAACAATTCAGAGCCTCGTTGCGTTTAAGGAAATCCGGCTTGAGGTTGGGTGCTGAAATAAGGGCTGATCTCATACCAGACCATGAACTGGCCATGTCATGCATGTTGTCACAAAATGTCCCTGTGTTGGATTTTAGTCTTGAAGAATCTATCGCATTCCTGAGAAAAGACTCCATCGACAAGGAAGGGTCCTTGAAAGGCTGGATCCTTGTAAGATTCATGGGCATTGGGTTGGGTTGGGTGAAATTGGTTCAGGGGAGAGTAAAGAATCATTATCCGATGTCCTGGAGGATCCTGAAGCGGGATTGAAAATGTTAAAATTATTTGATAATCTTCAGTTTTCTAGGATCTGCCTTGCAGCCTTGAAGAATATATATTATTTTGTAATGTAATCTACCAGTATGAGGACAGTTTTTCTTTCGTTTGTCTTGCTTGTTTCCGCATCCCTCAAGGGTCAGCAGCAAAAGTTTATTGTTCGGAATTCCGGCAATCAGCTTTATCTGGAACACAAGGTTGCCCCTAAAGAGAATTGGTACAGTGTTGGCCGAATTTACTTCATCAGTCCAAAAGAAATTGCTTCCTTCAACCAACTTTCAATGGACAAGGGATTGGGCATAGGACAGTTGTTGAAAATCCCATTAAAGCCTGAAAATTTCTCGCAATCTGCTGATAACAAAAACACTGGGGGAAAGGTCGTACATATAGTTCAACCCAAAGAAGGATTGTACAAACTTTCAAATCTCTACAATGTAGACAAGGAGTTGTTGAAAAAAATGAATGGTCTTTCATCTGATCAGCTCAATGCCGGCACCAGCCTGGTTATAGGATATTTGCTTCCATCTGTAGAATCAGTGGTTTCAATCGCGCCATCTAGTCCTGCGAAAACAACACCTGAGGTACCCAAGCCCACCAAAAATGACGAGAAAGCGTTGGTGGTTGAAGAAAAACCAAGCAAACAGGTTCCTCTTTCCGCTGAAGCAGTAACACCTGTTGCAAAAAATACTGCAAAAAGCACTCAAACTGCAGCTCCAGTGAAGGTTGTTGAAGAGAAAGCTGAGGCAGCCAAACCAGTTGCTTCAAATCCAATTTCAAGCCCCACCCAGCCCCCAAAAACAGATAAAAACTATTTTTCTACTTTATTCGAGCAACAATCAAAAGAGGGAAAACAACAAAATCTTGAAAATTCCGTTTATGGGGTTTTCAAGAGCACCAGCGGATGGAAGGATGGAAAATATTATGTCTTGATGAACAATGTAGTACCGGGAACAGTGGTGAAATTGGTCAGGAAGTCTACGGACAAAGTGTTGTATGCTAAAGTGCTTGGAGCAGTTCCGCCGGGGAAGGAAAGTGAGGGATTGTCGTTAAGGATGAGCAATGCTGCTGTGGCAGCACTTGGCTTGGGGGATTCGGGCAACGATGTGGACCTGGTATGGTTTAATTAGACAACGCACACAATCAATAATGATGTCAACAGAAAGAAAATTTCAGGCACCTCCAAGTCTTGCACCTTATGCGGGCGCTTGGGATAAAGAGGCAGTAAAGCATCTTTTGAGAAGGACCATGTTCGGCGCAAAAAAAGATGATATTCTTTATTTTACTTCTCTCGGACTCAATGGTTCCATCAATCAGCTTTTGAACACAAGCCTTCCATTGCCGGCTCCGCCAGTAAAGGAATATGCTGTTGGAAATGCTGTTGTTCCGGATACCCTTATTGGCCCAGGTGAAACATGGGTGAATGACCCCAACAACGATGGCACCATTGCATCTTATCGCAGGTCTTCATTCAAGAAATGGTGGGTGGGTAACATTATCAATCAAGACAGGACCCTGAGGGAAAACATGTGTATTTTCTGGCACAATCATTTTTCAACAGAGACCAATGATGTCAGCAATGCCCAATATGTGTACAAGCATCATAACCTTATCCGGTCAAATGCGCTGGGAAACATTAAATCATTTGTAAGGGCCATGTCCATTGACCCTGCCATGTTGGTTTATCTCAATGGTCAAAATAACAACAAATCAGCTCCTGATGAAAACTATTCACGTGAAATCCAGGAATTGTTTGTGATAGGAAAGGGTGCAGGTGCTGATTTTACTGAGTCTGATGTGAAGGAGGCGGCAAAGCTGCTCACTGGTTGGAGAAACAATGCTACTAAAATCGACGCTTATTTTGATTCTACCCGTCATGATACGACCAACAAACAGTTTTCTTCTTTCTATGGCAATACATTGATCAAAGGAAGAACAGGAGCAACCGCCGGAGACCTGGAGTTGGATGATTTCCTCAACATGCTTTTTGCCAATGACGAGGCGGCACTCTTCCTTTGTAGGAAATTATACATCTGGTTTGTTTATTATAAAATCACACCGGAGGTTGAGGCCGGCTTCATTGCACCACTCGCCAAACTCTTGAGGGATAGCAATTACGAGGTTAAACCTGTATTAAAAGTGCTTTTGAGCAGTGAGCATTTTTTTGACATGATGAACAGGGGCTGTCAGATCAAGAGCCCCGTTAACATGATGATAGGCCTGTTGCGCGAATTTGACGTTAAGTTTCCGACACCTGATCTGTATGTTACCAACTATGGTCTTTGGAACCAGATGCTGAGTTATTTCACCAACCTTCAGCAAAACCTTGGTGATCCGCCAGATGTGAGTGGGTGGAAAGCATATTATCAGGAGCCTGGTTTTTATGAGTATTGGATCAATACGGATACATTGCCCAAAAGAATTCAATACCTCGACTCACTGGTCACCAGCGGTTACACCGTCAGTGGCTTCAAGGTTGTGGTCGATGGATTGGCCTATGTTAAAAAGATGGCTGCTCCCAGGGATCCCAACAAGTTGATTGATGAATTGGCTGACCATATTTTGGGGATTCCCATTTCTGCGCAACACAAAGCACAATTAAAAAGGGATATCTTGTTGTCTGGTCAGTCTGATGATCTGTATTGGGCAGCGGCTTGGGATTTGTATATCTCAACCCCTTCTAATACCGCGAATACTAAATACGTTACAACAGCAATCACCAATTTGATAAAATACATGGTTGATCTTCCTGAATTTCAACTTTGTTAATCCGTATATCATGAACAGAAGAAAATTCCTCAATGGATACCTGCCAGCAGGTGTAATGATTCCTTCCTTTGTCAATGGAATGGGTTTCAAGGCATTTGAATCAGGGCATACTTTCCTGAACAATATGCTGCTTCCCGGAGGCGACAATGACAGGGTATTCGTGGTAATTCAGTTGAACGGAGGTAATGATGGTTTGAATACTGTTATTCCGCTTGATCAGTTCAGCAAGTATCAGAATGCCAGAAAGAACATATTCATTGAAGAATCAAAAGCATTGCGGTTGAATGGCGTTGATAATATCGGATTGCATCCTGCAATGACCGGATTGCAAGAGCTTTACAACGATGGGAAGTTGCATGTTGTACAATCTGTAGGCTATCCCCAACCCAACTTTTCGCATTTCAGGGCTACTGATATTTGGATGAGTGCATCGGACAGCAGACAGGTATTGAATACCGGTTGGCTTGGCCGTTTCCTGGATGAGATGTATCCTGGATTTCCCATTGGATATCCCAACAGTACAATGACCGACCCTTTGGCCATTCAAATTGGTTCTGTTACATCTTTAACATTGCAAGGTGCTGCGCAACCCATGGGAATGAGTATTTCCAATCCCAGCAATTTCTACAGTTTTGTCAACAATCAGATAGACCCTGCTCCCAATAGCTATGCAGGAAAGGAGTTGAATTTTGTAAGGGAAATGGCGAAGCAGACCCAAAAATTTGGTGAGGTAATCAAGACAGCCAACAGCAAAGTTACGACGCAGTCACCCTATCCAACAGGCAACTCACTGGCTGATCAACTCAAGATTGTAGCCCGGCTGATCAAAGGTGGATTGAAGACCAAGATATATATGGTAAACTATGGTGGGTTTGATACACATTCTAACCAGACCGTTGTTGCAGATACCTCCATTGGTTCGCATGCAACATTGCTGGGCAATGTGAGCAATGCCATCAAGGCCTTCATGGATGATCTCAAATTCCAGGGAATAGAGGAGCGTGTGGTTGGAATGACCTATTCGGAGTTTGGCCGACGTGTCCTCAGCAATGGATCCAATGGTACAGACCATGGTGCAGCTGCTCCGCTATTTGTTTTTGGTGCAATGGTGCAGGCGGGTGTCAGTGGTACAACTCCAATTTTGCCTATGAATCCGACAGTGGGAGACAATGTCCCCTATCAATATGATTTTAGGAGTGTTTATGCCAGTATTCTTTCGAATTGGCTCTGTGTAAATACAACGACCCTGAACAATGTGATGCTTAAGAATTTCCAGAATTTGCCTTTGACAAAATTGGGTACCTGTTCGATCTTGAATCCTGTAGGGAATCCCGATCAGTTGATTGTTGTCTATCCCAATCCATTCCATAAAAAACTCACCATTCAGTTCAAGTCTGCTGGTGGGCATACCATGATTCAGGTGATGGATTCGACTGGAAGATTGGTGAAGATTCTTATCGATGCCAATTTTGAAGCGGGCACTTTCAGGGTTGATTTTGATGGTGAGCACCTCCCTGCAGGACTTTATTACATCAGGTTGCAAAATCAGGTCATACAGCAAGTGAAATCTGTCATCAAGATCTGATCGTCTTTATTTTTTTAATTGTACAGCAATGATGGAATGGAAGCTCCTCAATTCG
>CAITQQ010000232.1 GCA_903894575.1 uncultured bacterium | reverse complement strand
CGGTTTCTTTCTGTTTCGTCCAAAATAAGTTTGCGCATGCGGATGAAATTAGGGGTAACCTCTATACACTCATCGTGTTGGATATACTCCATACATTCTTCCAGGGTCATTTGTTTTTTGGGAGCAATGCTCGCAGCGCCATCTGTACCACTGGAACGCATGTTGGTCAGTTTTTTTCCTTCGTTTGGATTCACCACCAGGTCGCCGGGCTTGTTGTTTTCACCGATCACCATTCCTTTGTACACCTCTTCACCTGGATCGATGAAGAAGAATCCGCGGTCTTGCAATTTGTCCAGTGAGTAAGCGGTGGTATTTCCACCTTCCTTGGCCAACAATACACCATTGTTCCTTCCAGGGATGGCGCCTTTCCAAGGCTTGTATTCTGTGAAGCGGTGCGCCATAACGGCTTCACCTGCAGTAGAGGTCAGCATGGTAGTTCTGAGACCGATCAATCCACGGCTCGGAATTTCAAATTCGATGTGCTGCATGTCCCCCTTGGTTTCCATGACCGTCATCTCTCCTTTTCTCCTGCTCACCAGGTCAATGGCCTTTGAAGCAAATTCTTCAGGAACATCAATCACCAAAATCTCATACGGCTCACATTTCTTGCCGTCGATTTCCTTCACAAGCACCTGTGGCTGACCAATGGTCAACTCATATCCTTCCCTTCTCATGGTCTCGATCAATACACCAAGGTGCAGGATGCCACGACCAAATACGAGGAAGCTATCAGCACTATCGGTCTCTTTCACCCTGAGGGCAAGGTTTTTTTCTGTTTCTTTCATCAGGCGGTCACGGAGGTGACGGCTGGTAACAAACTTACCATCGCGGCCGAAGAAAGGTGAATTGTTGATGCTGAACAACATGCTCATGGTAGGCTCATCCACATGGATGAAAGGCAAGGCTTCAGGCGTTTCAAAATCTGCGATGGTATCACCAATGTTGAATCCTTCAACACCGACAACAGCACAAAGGTCTCCTGCCAATACTTCGGTCACCTTCCTTTTTCCCATTCCTTCAAACACATACAATTCCTTTACACGCTGCTTCTTTATAACACCATCAGCCTGCATCAGGGAGATCGGCTGGTTTTCTTTGATGCTACCCCTTGCCACCTTTCCTACGGCAATACGGCCGAGGAATGAAGAGTAATCAAGCGATGTAATCTGCATTTGCAGGTTGCCCTCAGCAATTTTAGGCTCAGGAACATATTTCAGGATGCCCTCCATCAAAGGAACGATATCCTCTGTTGGCGTAAGGCTGTCATTGAACCAGCCATTTTTACCCGAACCATAGAAGGTTGGGAAATTAAGCTGTGCCTCAGTAGCATCCAGATTAAAGAAAAGTTCAAAAATAGAATCATGCACCTCGTCTGGACGACAGTTTGGCTTGTCTACCTTATTGATCACAACAATAGGAAGCAGGTTCAGCTGAAGCGCCTTCTGCAGTACGAAACGGGTCTGTGGCATGGGGCCTTCAAAGGCATCCACCAACAGGATAACGCCGTCTGCCATTTTCAATACACGCTCCACTTCACCACCAAAGTCGGCGTGGCCTGGAGTGTCTATCACATTGATTTTCACATCATTATAAGTAACTGAAGCGTTCTTGCTGAAAATGGTGATGCCACGCTCTTTCTCCAAGTCGTTGCTGTCCATGATCAAATCTCCAGTTTCCTGGTTGTCGCGGAAAACCTTGGCGGTATGCAAAATCTTATCTACCAGGGTTGTCTTACCATGGTCAACGTGGGCAATAATAGCGATGTTTCTAATATTCATAATCTTGTTTAGAGGCCGCAAAGTTAAGCCTTTTCAGGCGGGTAGGCAAGTTAAATATATGTTGCTGCGCGCAATGAGCATCAGGCGATTAAGATGCATTTTAACCCTTCATGACAAACATTTTGCTGTTTGGTCATGTTTTAAACCTCGGATTTATTGCTTAATTTAAGAGGAAAATCCCCCATCCTTCAACCGCTTCAACTTCCTCAACCACTTCAACCTTTATCCATGCTTCATTCAAAAATTGCCGGTATCGGCAAATACCTTCCCGAAAGAATTGTAACCAACAATGACCTGCTCCAATACATGGACACCAGCGATGAGTGGATCCGTGAACGAACAGGGATTGAAGAAAGAAGATATGCCCACCGCACCGAGGAAACCACCACCACCATGGCTGTGGAGGCCGCCAAGGTGGCCATTGAACGGGCGGGCATTACTCCCCAAGACATCGATTTCATCATCTTTGCAACCCTGAGTCCGGACTATTATTTCCCGGGCTGCGGCGTACTGGTGCAACGTGCCTTGAAAATGAAAGAAATCGGAGCCCTGGACATCCGCAACCAATGCAGTGGTTTTGTTTATGCATTGAGTGTGGCCGATCAATTCATTCGATCAGGCATGTACAAGAACATCCTCGTGATTGGAAGTGAAAAACATTCATTTGGCCTGGATTTCACCACAAGAGGAAGAAATGTCAGCGTTATTTTTGGTGATGGTGCAGGTGCTGTGGTTCTCCAACCAACAGAAAAAGAAGGACAGGGCATCCTCAGCACCCATTTGCACAGCGATGGAGAAAGCGCCGAAATCCTGGCCATGTACAACCCCGGCACACATGCCAACCATTGGAAGGAGGATAAATTTGCCAGCTTTGATGAGGCTGAAATCGGAGAAATGTTTTTCAGCCATGCCATGATTGATGATGGACAAATCTATCCAACCATGGATGGACCTGCCGTTTTCAAAAAGGCCGTGGTGAAGTTTCCCGAAGTAATCATGGAGGCACTGGCCAAAAACAACATGACCCCGGCAGACCTGGACATGCTGATTCCCCACCAGGCCAATTTGCGCATCGCCC
This sequence comes from uncultured bacterium, assembly GCA_903894575.1. Classification (GTDB taxonomy): domain Bacteria; phylum Bacteroidota; class Bacteroidia; order Chitinophagales; family Chitinophagaceae; genus Pollutibacter. The sequence goes on along the minus strand of CAITQQ010000232.1, from coordinate 11,195 downwards.
AGTTTGTCCAGCATACGCTGAAGCTTCGCGATGACCAGGTCTACAACAATATCCAGCAATATGGCAACACCACGGCTGCATCAGTGCCCATAGCCCTCTGCGAAGCCTGGGAAAAAGGCTTGATCAAAGATGGTGATACCGTTTGTTTGGCTGCATTTGGAAGCGGATTCACCTGGGCCAGTGCATTGTTGAGATGGTAAACTACATGCTCAATCCGCCTCAACCAAAAAAACATGCGCGTCCCAGAAGGCCCTGCACTCTTCCTGCCTTTTCCTGCTCAACCGGTGTTGAGGAAGCGGTAAGGCTGGAGGGCCAGGAAAAGCTGTGATGAAAACATGGCCCTTTTGGGTTGGTTTGAGCACCAGGGTGAACTCCCAGGTGGGTGGAATCTTGTCCACTTGAAGATGAAGCAAATCCAGGCCCCGGTTCTTTTTTAGAAAAATGCCAGCCCTTTCCGAGGCAGACAACTCATCCAGATGCACTACAGCTTTTGTACCAACCCCATGAGGGAAATCAGTTGGCGGAACCTGCCCATTCAACTGGATAGTACGATCCCCTGTTTCCAATAACACATAGGGATAATGGAATATCCGGTCCAGGAGGCCTGGAATGTCCAAAGCAAAGTTTGAAAAAAACCTTGATCCAGGAAGTGTCAGTGAGGATTGGATGGTCTTTTCAACATGGCCAGCCCTCAACAAATTCGATTGCAATTGTTCGTCCATCCCCTCAAAATGACGAAGCATGTGAAAGGCATTGTCGATCCGGTATTTGATTTTTGTTGACTCCAAATCATCCAACGATTGAATTGCAAAGAAATGGATTTCGCCCGTTTAAAACGGTAAATTTGAATTTCCTGATGCGAAAACAACTGAAAAATATCCTCATTCCCCTGCTGCTTTTGCTGCACTTGCAAAAGGGAATTGCCCAACGGATTGATACGGTTGTCCAAAAGCCAGCCTATACCTCCTATTACTCCTTCAGCGTCAAGTCTCCCCTTTATGTGGTGTATTATTTATACAAGGGCGGTGGCGATTGCTCCCGAAAACAACTGTCGTTCACCAAGGAGTACAGATCTGCGAGCAACAAGGACTATGCAAAAAGCGGCTACGACAGGGGCCATCTCGCCAATGCAGAGGATTTTGCCTTTGATTGTACGATGGAAAAATGCACGTTTTCCTATTACAATTGCATCCCACAACACCAGAAACTCAACAGAGGATCCTGGAAAGTTTGGGAAACCACCATCCGCAAGGAAAGCCAACGCGACAGGCTGAAAATTTATACGGGCGCCATTTATGGGAAGCAGACCATCGGCAGCGGGGTGGGTGTTCCGGACTATTGCTGGAAGATTGTTTACAATACCAGGACTAAGCTGATCATGCACGCCCTTCTTTTCAAGAATGATGCAACTGAGGCGGTTCAACGCATCACCACCAAACAGTTGAGCGCCATGCTGGGTTACCCGATTGTGTTCAATGCCAACTGATCATTTTCTCCTGATCAGGTAGACCATGCCAACCATCAGCAACAAGAACATCATTCCGGTGAACTGGTGCGCAACGCCCAGCCAGAGCAATGCAGTTTTATTGTCAGCAAACAATACGGTTAAAATACCCAGGAGCACTTGCAGAAGGACCACCAACAATGGCAGGGACCTCAGTTTTGTAAACATGGTTCCGCCAATGATTTTTTTGGCGCGAAGATGCCAGACAATCACCAGACCTGCAATGAGGTATGCCAGCATGCGGTGTATAAAATGAACCGCCAACGGATCATGTGTAAAGCTGGACAAGGTATCATTTGAAAAAGAGGATGGAACAAATTCTCCATTGATCGAGGGCCATGTGGTGGCGAAGTTTGCGGCTTTCAATCCTGCCATGAAAGCGCCAAACACCAGTTGAACCACGAGCAGCGCCAACAACCAAAGCGTGAATTGCTTGAGTGAAGGATCCACCACATGCTGGGCCTTGGGCACCAACAACATCATGGCAAACCAGTAAGTATAGCAAAGCAACCCCAGGGCAGAAATAAAATGAATGGCCAGGCGGAGATGGTCAACATACAGTTTCTCATCATTGAGCCCGCTTGCCACCATGATCCAACCAATCAGGCCCTGTGCTGCACCCAACAGAAAGAGGATGAACAACGGGTTGATCATCTCTTTCCTGAACATTTTTTTGACAAGGAAATAAATGAAAGGGATGAGGAAAACCAGGGCAATCAAGCGCGCCCATTCACGGTGAAACCATTCCCAGAAATAGATGAATTTGAAGTCAGCAAGTGTAAACTCAAAATTGAGGTGCTTGAACTGACCGATTTGTTTGTATTGCTCAAATGCCTTCAGCCATGCAGCCTCATTCATGGGAGGGATAGCACCCAGAATAGGCTTCCATTCGGTGATCGACAGTCCAGACCCTGTCAGCCTTGTAATGCCGCCCAGCAGCACCTGAACAATGATCATTCCTACCCCAATCAACAACCATATTGCTACGGCATTCGACTTTTTGGCATCGGTTTTTGCTATCATGCTGCAAAGGTATTGCAGTTGTGCATGGGAGGGGATTTTTGATGAATTTTTCTTGCTACTTTGCAGCAGATGCTCAAACCATTTTACCAGGAACTGTTACCCGAGGCGGGTTGCGATGAGGCAGGCAGGGGCTGCCTGGCAGGTCCGGTATTTGCAGCGGCAGTCATCCTTCCACCGGATTTTTCGGACCCGATTTTGAACGATTCCAAACAGATCAAGGAAAAGACCCGTTATGCCCTGCGGGATATGATCCAGAAGACTGCCATCAGCTGGGCAGTGGCCAAAATTGATGCAGCAGAAATTGACCAAATCAATATCCTGAATGCCTCCATAAAGGCCATGCACCTGGCACTGGATCAACTGAAGGAAAAGCCCTCTTTCATCATCATAGATGGAAACCGTTTCAAGCCCTATAAAAAGATTCCGCATGCCACCATCATCAAAGGTGATGGTAAATATTTTTCCATCGCAGCAGCCAGCATCCTGGCCAAGACTTACCGCGATGATTTCATGCTGGAACACCATGAAAAATATCCCCAATACAATTGGATCAAGAATAAAGGCTATGGCACACTTGATCACCGCAGGGCAATTGCAGCATTCGGAAGATGCTCACTGCACCGGGAGAGTTTTCAATTGAAGGGTTAACCCAATATTCCTGCCCCTTGCCTGATCACTTCAGGCTCTTCATCCGTCATGTCAACAATGGTCGAATATTCCAGGCCACCAATTCCACCATCTACAACGATGTCAACCAGTTTGTGAAACTTGTCGTGGATCAGTTCAGGATCGGTGTATTCTTCGACCATGTCTCCGGGAAGGGATGAACTCAGGATGGGATTCCCCAAGGCCGCAGCGATGGCATGGGTAATGTTGTGATCCGGCACCCTCAGACCAATGGTATCCTTTTTGCTCTTCAGGATCTTAGGCACCTCCTTGCTGGCAGGAAGTATAAAAGTGAAAGGACCGGGGATATGGTTCTTGATGAGCCGGTACTGCGGTGTCGAGATGGCCCTTGCATATTTGCTCAGATCAGAAAGATCGCTGCAAATGAAGGAGAGATTGGCTTTTGTTGGATCAATTCCTTTGATGCGGCAAATCCGCTCAACTGCTTTGGGTTGAAAAATATCACAACCCAAACCATAGACAGTATCAGTGGGATAAATAATCACACCGCCGCTGCGCAAACAATCGGCAATTTGATTGATCAATCTTTGTTGTGGATCTTTTGGATGTACAGTAATCAGCATCGCTTCAAATATAAACAGATTGAAGTGACTACCGTTGTGCTGCAACCGATAAGCCTGAATTAATTGCCTAAACCCAACTTATGAAATGGTCCAGGTTTCGCCGCCGCGGAGCAATTTGTTGAGATCGCCGAGGCCTTTCTTGGCAATCACCTCATCAATCTGCAATTGAAGTTGATCTTCGTAACATGCCCTTTCGGTTTCATAGAAAACACCAAAAGGCCTTGGAAGATGGCCTGCAATGCGGGGATCATCAAACATGCGCACAAGAATCTGGGCCTTGTAGAAATCATGGTCGTCATGGATCCAGCAATCATCAGCGCTGGCACCATCGGCAAGATCAACCACAACAGGTTTGAACCCGTCGAGCTTGATTCCTTTTTCCTTGTTGGCACCAAAAACCAATGGCTTGCCTTGTTCAAGGAAAAGTGTTTCCATTGGCTTTGAAGCCTTGTCTGTAAAGATTTCAAATGCCCCATCATTGAAGATGTTACAGTTCTGATAGATTTCAAGGAAGGATGCTCCCTTGTGGGCATTGCTGCGCAACAAGGATTCCTGCAGATGCTTTGGATCGCGGTCCATTGTTCTGGCAATGAAGGTGGCATCTGCGCCCATGGCCAATGCCAATGGATTGAACGGATGATCAATGCTGCCAAAAGGTGTAGACTTGGTCACCTTGTGTTCTTCTGATGTTGGAGAATACTGCCCCTTTGTCAAACCATAGATCTGGTTGTTGAACATCATGATGTTCACATCAAAATTCCTTCTCAACAAATGTATCGTGTGGTTGCCTCCAATGCTGAGTGAATCACCATCACCGGTTACAATCCAGACACTCAGTTCAGGCCTTGTTGCCTTCAAACCACTTGCAATGGCAGTAGCCCTTCCATGGATGGAATGCATGCCATAGGTTTCCATATAATAAGGGAAGCGGCTTGAGCAACCGATTCCTGAAACAATGACAATATTTTCCCTGGGAATTCCAAGGGTTGGCATCACCTTCTGCACCTGAGCAAGGATGGAATAGTCTCCACATCCCGGGCACCACCTTACTTCCTGGTCTGTTTGAAAATCTTTTGAAGTGAGCGGTGCTGCTGTTTGTAATACTTCACTCATAAAACACTTTTATTCCTTTAAATATACTCAATTATTTTGTTTCGTTGGATGACTGCAGGGCCTCCCAATATTCTGCGCCCCTTCTGGTATGGGGGATGACGATGGTGCCGCCAACAATATTGGCTACGGAGAATATCTCATACACTTCATCTGTAGTCAATCCCAATTCATGGCATTTGCCCAGGTGGTATTTGATGCAATCATCGCAACGCAATACCATGCTGGCCACCAGGCCCAGCATTTCCTTGGTCTTCACATCCAATGCCCCTTCCTGATAGGTATTGGTGTCCAGGTTCCAGAGGCGCTTCATCACCAGATTACCCTTGCCCAGGATGACATCATTCATCCTTTCCCTGTATTCATTGAATTCGTTTACGATGCTCATGTGTAAGATTGTACTGCAAAGTTGCAGAAAAGAATTGGGATTAGGGATGAAGGTTGAGGGAGGTTGAAGGGGTTGAAGAGGTTGAAGGGGTTGAAGAATTATCTTAAACCACTTCAACAAGGCCGCAGGCCGCTTCAACGCGTCCCGCTTGTTCAACGTGTCTCGCAACTTCAACCACTTCAACAAGGCCGAAGGCCGCTTCAACCGCTTCAACGCGTCCCGCTTGTTCAGCTTCTTCAACAGAAAAAGGGAACCAATGGTTCCCTTTTTCAATCAGATAGTTGATGCGATTACCAACGGTTTCCACCGCCGCCGCCACCGCCGAAATTACGGCGAGGAGCACCACCACCGCTGCCACCATTGCTAGGGCGCGCTTCACGAGGCTTCGCCTCGCTTACTTTGATGGCACGGCCTTCAACAGTTGCACCATCCAATTCTTGGATAGCTTTCTGTGCGGCTGCATCGTCAGACATTTCAACAAAACCGAAGCCACGGCTACGACCAGTGAATTTGTCTGTGATAACCTTTGCTGAAGTTACTTCTCCATACTCAGCAAAGAATTCTTTCAAGTCTTCATCCTGTACGTTGAAGCTCAAATTTGAAACATAAATGTTCATTTCAAAAAAATAAAAAATTAAAAAAGGATGAGAGAAACACAGGCGTAAAGAAGACTTTTACTATTAGCAGAACATGCGTAGCAGAAAATACTTTCACTTACTAAATACTGTACTTAACTCAAATTACAGGACAAAGCTACCCTTTATAATTTGATTTGCAAGAAATAAATAAAAAAATCAGTACTTTTTTGCACATTTTAACAACATTTTCCTTAAAAAGGGGTCGCCTTTCGCTCTGCCTGGAGGCTTCTGAAGGTGATTACCGTGCTGACAAGAAAGAATAATGCACCTGCAATGAACGGTGCTCCGGGAAAATAAACCGGTGCGCCATCCCTGCTGAAAAACGAAAACAGGTTGGTCATCAGGGGAGGTCCAACAATGGCGGTTGCGCTGATCAGGCTGGTCAGGGCGCCCTGCAACTCCCCCTGCTCATTGGCTGGAACATGGGAAGAGATGATGCCCTGCAAGGCTGGGCCGGCAATTCCTCCAAGGCAATAAATGATGCAAAAAGCAAACATCATATAGGTATTGGCGGCATAGGCAAAGCATACCATGCCAAGCGTATACATCACCAGGCCAACAAACAAAGCCTTTGTCTGACCCAGTTTTGGTATCGCAATACGGATCAGTCCGCCCTGAACGATGGCAATCATCAGCCCCACAAAGGCCAGGGAATATCCAACCATGGCAGGATCCCAGCCAAATTTTTTCATGGTATAATAACTCCAGGTGCTCTGCACAGCATTTCCGCCGATGTATATAAAGGTCAGCGAAAGGATCAATCCGGCCACTGCAGGATATTTCCTGAGGTGAATCAGTGAGCCCACGGGGTTGGCCCTTTTCCACTCAAATTTTCTCCTTTTGTCTTTTGAAAGGGATTCAGGAAGAATGAACATGCCATACAACCAGTTGACCATGGTGAGGCCAGCGGCAAACAAAAACGGGACCCTCTCGCCAAACTGACCCAACACCCCACCAATCAATGGCCCAATGATGAAGCCCATTCCAAATGCGGCACCAATCATCCCAAAATTCTGTGCCCTTTTCTCTGGCGTACTGATATCGGCAATGTAGGCGGATGCTGTAGTGAAACTGGCACCAGTGATGCCAGAAAGTATCCTGGCAACGAAAAGCCAGGTGATGCTTGGTGCCCAGGCCAGGAGCAGGTAATCCAGTCCAAATCCGAAAAGGGAAAAAAGAATCACAGCCCTTCTACCATACTGGTCGCTGAGGCTGCCAAGTACTGGTGCAAACAAAAACTGCATGAAGGCATAGGTAAACATCAGCCAACCTCCATAGCGGGAAGCAACACTCATGTCTCCGCCGGTCAGTTGCTGGATCAGCTTAGGCAGCACAGGAATGATGATGCCCAACCCGATTACATCAACCAAAACGGTTACAAAAATGAATCCTAACGCTGCTGATCTTCCCTTCCCAAACATCCTGTTGTATTATTGATTAGTGTTGCAAAGAGTCGTAGACCTTCACCTTGCTCCAGAGGGATGAGCAATCTGAGATGAACTTCAGGTGCTTCGGATGGGTCTGATAAATATCGTGGTCTTCAGAAGTTTCGAAAATGTTCAACCAGGAAATGGCATATGTATTGTCAATCACTTCCCTGTCTGTGGGTGCAGGCACACCAATATGGTACATCTTGATTTCCTCTACGGAAGCCAAAGCCTCCAGTCCTTCAACCAGTTTTTGAAGATCTTCTTTGCTTTCGGGATTCTTGAGCCAAAAATAAACGTGATGAATAAATGTGTTCTTGAGTTCCATTGTATGTTGATTGAGTTGCTAAGTTACAAAATTATCACCGGGCCTCTTGCAACCAATCCTGAATACCCATTCGGATTTTCTTGGCAACATTGGCGGCAGATTTTTTAGAGAGGATGAATTTTTCATCAAAGCGATTGCTCAGAAATGCTACCTCAACAAGGCAGTTGGGATAGTCTGTCGGACCACTCAATGCAAAGTTGAAGCTGCCCACATTGCCAAATTCAGACAATCCCAGCTCCATCATCCTTTTTAAAATGGTTTGTGTCAGCGGGCGAAAACCAATATGCCTATAAAAGGTACTGGTTCCTCTCACCGTATCCACCGAGGATGAATTAAAATGGATGCTGACAAGCAAGTCAGGTGCAGTATCCCGCAACATCTTGATCCGCTCGGGCATGCTCAGTGATGTGTCGGTTGTTCTGGTCATGAATACCCTTTTGACTCCCGCCTTTTTCAACTCTTTTTCCAAGGCTGCTGCATACTCCATGGTCAGCTTTTTCTCAAGCTTGTTGGAAGTTAGTCCGGCCGCGCCGGAATTTTCTCCCCCATGCCCTGCATCGACTGCAACGAATACATTCTTGATATGTTTGTCTGGTGCATGCTTGATCTTGATGGTCAACCTCGAACCAATGGTATCGTAATAGACCGAATAGCCCCAATGCATCTTGCTTTTCAGGTCAACATAGACCCTCAACACCCCATTCTCCATTTGTTCAAACCAGGTATTCCTGACTTCCTTGAGTACCCCTTTCTGTGTGATCCAATTGGTATTTGAGGTGATGCCAAAAAGATCAATGGCCAACCGGTTGGGGTTCACCTGCATGGTTCCACGGTAGGGCAGCTTTTCAGGCATGGCGATGGTGATATAGTCAAAGCGTTCATCGCGATAGGTTTTCCAATTGCCACTCAGGTAATAAGATTTGGATTTGAAGGAGGAATCAAAACGCAGGCTCGACTTGGCAACAAAAGCCCTCAGGTTATCGGCAAGCGAGATGATATAGTCAGCATTCAGGCTATCCACCACTTTCACCAAAACACCCGTGTCCATATAGGTCATCTTGGCCCCGCCCAACCTGTCGTCACCTGGGCCATATTCAAAGAAAGGGAGTATGCCAGTAGTCCTTGCAAGCCTTGTTGTTTTGCCGTTGGCAGATCCAGGCTGGCCTCCATTGGGTACAGGCTGACCCTGAGCAATGGCAAACAAGGAAAGACACACCACTAACTGAAAAACTGTCTTTTGCATGCCCCTAAGTTAGTTTTTTTACCAAGCCCATCCGTATAATTACGCATATCAAAAAGCAGTTTCACTGAATTTTCACTGATTTAAGGGGTAGATATAATAGAATGGGTCTTACGTCGTTTTAATAATGAGCCCGTTTTAAATCCAATAACCACTACGAATCCTATCCCATGCAAAAAACTTCGAACAACAGTATCATCGCCATCGCATCTGCTTATCTCTTTGTTTTCATCACCAGTTCACTGATCAATAAATTTTCATCTGCTGCTGAAAATCCAGTTGCCATCCTGAACGTACTGACCTCTCTCATTCAGGCGCCACTGATGCTTGTTCTGCTGGGCCATCTCGCTGGCAAAAGCATGATCAACACCCTGATCAAAGGCTGTCTTGCATTTTTGCTGGCATTCAGTGCCGCATCTCTTGCCTTGAGGGGCACGGGAGAAAACAATCTCTTCATGATCATGATGGTGGGGGCTATTCCAGTTTTTTCTTTTTCATCCATCCTTTTTATAGACCAGGTTAAACAAATGATTTATGAAAAGAAAGGTGTCAACAATGCGATATTGCTCAGCGGTATTGTGTTCGCTTTCGGATCTTATATCATTTTACTGCTTTTGAACAGGATTGATCCAAAGGCGCATGCTGGCGATTTCAGGATCATGCTCGGACTCATAACCTTGATTTCAGGACTGGTCATGGCTGCAAGCCTTGTCTATACGAAAGTGGATGCAAAAGAATTGGTGATTGCATCTGACAGAACTCCGGTACAGGTTGGTTTTGATCAATGGGAAAATTTCTCTCTGGCCAGCACCCCTGATGTGATCAAAAAAGGAGTAACCGATATCAGCAAATACTATTCAGGTTTGCAGAAAACCAGCTAAGGTTCAACCGCATTCCTTCAAATGGCGTTTTTCATCATGAAAGACGCCATTTTTATTTTGACATGCTTCGCCACAAAACATCAAATGTTGACAATGAAAAAATGGTTTTACAGCAGAATTGATGAAATTTAACCGCTGATTGAACCAACCCATGACCATCCTTTTCATCATTTTTGTTGCATTGCTCTTGCCTTACCGTTTCATCATCCGCCGTGCAAACAGGCAGTTGATGTTCCTGCAACGATACAAAGCAACAAGGGTTTCAGCAGACAAAGCCAGCATCATCATTGCTGCCAGGAATGAGGAAATGAACATTGGAAAATGTTTAGACTCCTTGCTGGCGCAGGATTTCCCTCGATCACAAATGGAAATCATTGTGGTGGATGATCAGTCGGTTGACCAAACAGCAGCGATTGTAAGGAGCTATGCTGACAGGGGCATACGGCTGATCAGCATAGGAAATCAAGAAGCCTTTGGGAAAAAAGCCGCCATTTCCAGGGGGATTGCTTCCGCAACCCATCCCATCATCATCACCACAGATGCAGATTGCAGCTTTTCGCCAAAATGGCTCAACACCATGCTGTCATTCAGGGAAGGCATGGATGCGGTGTTTGTGGCGGCACCTGTACAATTCAGGAAAGAAAAAATCATGCTCGACCGTTTTCAATCCCTCGATTTCATGGCCCTGCAGGGAATTACCGCTGCAGGAGTCAGCGGCAAGTATTTGAACATGTGCAATGGTGCCAACCTTCTCTATACAAAAGAAGCTTTTTCAGCAGTCAATGGATTCGAGGGAATTGATCATATCGCTTCTGGCGATGACATGTTGCTGATGGAAAAGATTGACAAGGCATTTCCTGGCGGGATTGGCTACTGTTTTTCCAAAGATGCGATTGTGATTACCGAACCCGCAGCATCTTGGGCTGCATTTATCCAGCAAAGGATTCGCTGGTCGAGCAAAGCGAAAAACTATACCAGCATTGTTATCAAAGCAACGCTGCTGCTTGTTTATCTTGTAAATGCGGCAGTGGTGTTTTTATTGTTGGCTGGTTTATTTGATTTGCAATTGCTGAAGTATGGGCTCTTGCTCACTGCCATGAAAACAATTGTTGAACTACCCTTCATGATCCGTATTGCAAGATTCTTCAATAAGTCTACCTTGATAGCCTGGTTCATCCCCTTCCAGCCACTGCATGCCCTCTATACAATTGTGGCAGGAACCTTTGGCCTGTTCTCGAAATACAGGTGGAAGGGAAGGGAGGTGAGTTGAAAATTAAATCACTTCATTAACCAGCAACCGGAACGTGGCGGTTGAAGCTTTCATCAAGAGAGATGAAGGTTTCGGTCCTTTCAATGCCCTTGATTTTTTGCAGTTGATCGTGCAATACAAAGCGCAATTGTGTGAT
>CAITQQ010000231.1 GCA_903894575.1 uncultured bacterium | reverse complement strand
CTCAGGATCCTGCTGCACCCCGCACCAAGCCTAGCATCCAAATCAACAAAGAGAAATAAATCCTGCCTATCTAAACAGCAGGTAGCAAGTCAGCCATACCGCTGGCGCTGCAAGCAAGATGGAGTCAAACCGGTCCAGGAAACCTCCATGCCCGGGCATGAATGAACCACTGTCTTTTACTCCGGCCATGCGTTTCAGTTTACTTTCCACCAGGTCGCCAATGGTTCCACTAATCGCATTCACCAAAGCAATGATGAGCAGGGCCCAACTTGGTTCAAATTGCCAGATGGCAATCAAAAGGATAAGGCCGGAACTGAGGATGATGCCACCAATGGTCCCTTCCCAGGTTTTTTTGGGAGACCACGAAGTCAATGGGGTTTTGCCAATCATCGACCCAACAAGATAGGCCATGGTATCATTGATCCAGATACCGACCACCAATAGAATGCACATAGTCTTTCCATTGAACCCGGACAATGTATTGGCAAGAAAACCATTGTCCGGAGTTTGTGACCAAATCCAACCAGACCGAAGGTTGATGAGTAAGGCAAGGGTGACCGAGATATAAAAAAATCCAATCACTGATTGTTTCAAGTGCTTGAAACCATATTGTTTGTCTGCAAAAAAGTTCAGGGGGATCAGCACCAGTCCAATCCTTACGATCCAATACCCAATATCACTCAATAGCAATCCATTGATGGCAAGTGAGCCCGCAGAAGACATCAACATCACTCCCCATCCGATGATGGGAAAAAGCAGACGGTCTAGTAATAATCTCCATTGAACCTCAGGATGAATAAGGCTTGACAATTTTTGGAATTCATACCAGGCACCAAAATGTACCAGTGAAAACAAAATAAAAAAACTCCACTCATTCCAGAACAGGCCAGTCAACATGATGGCTGCGTAAACAATGGCTGTTTTTGCCCTGGTTTGGAATACCTCTTTGTTCAGCGCCATTATTCAATGGTTTTTTCAAATCTCTTGTAGGCAAAAAAGAAAAATGCAATGGCAAACAGGCCCCACCACAACGGGTATTTATCATCCATGCTTTCTGCCAAGGATTGCCCGGTGCTTCTGAGGTAATACACCTGACCTACTGCAATGGCATTGTTGACAAAATGCGCAAGTATAGGTACCCAAATGTTTTGACTGGAAGCAAATAGCAGGCCCAGTACAATGCCGAGTGCCGTCCGTGCAAAGAAGCCATAGAATGAAAAATGGATGGCACTGAACAACAGCGATGTAACAATGATGCTCACCCACATGTTGCCGGTAGAGCGGTGCATGAGGTTCTGAAAACCGCCCCTGAAAAAAACTTCTTCAACAACAGCGGGAACAAATGCCATTACAACCAATGAAATCAGGAGGTCTGGAATGCCCTTCATCTGCGACATGACTTCCACCTGCTGCATGTACTTGTCTTCCATCTCTGTGAAATAGAGTTTCATCGAAGGTGTAACAGGAATCATTTCATTGATGGTTGAGAGTGATCCTGCAATCACAATCATGATCAACATG
>CAITQQ010000230.1 GCA_903894575.1 uncultured bacterium | reverse complement strand
TGCCCGGCCTGATCCTGGAAGGTATTGGAGTTCATGGCATCAAAAACCAACCCATGGTGTGCCGCCAGTGCTTTGATTTTTGCAGCATCCGAAGGAATGTCCCAGGGAATGTGCAGGGAGATGGCACCACTCGATTGATTGAGCTTGTGCAAGAGTCCCACATCTTCAATTTTCTCCTCAAGATTTCCAGGCTCACCGCCAATAGAGAAACGACCAAATCTTGTTCCACCGGCACCCAGTGCCCAACTTGGAATGGCCACCTGAAAAGCAATGAGTTTATCAATCACCGCTTCAATATTGGTCAATGAGGCAGCATGAAATTCAAAATTTCTTTTATGCCCCGACTCCAGTTGCGCATTGAGTTCATCTATCCTTGACTGTTCTATTTGCATAAAGGCAAATTGATCTGTTTAAAAATTAACGTACAAAAGCCATCGCTACCCCACCATCCACATTGATCACGTTACCAGTAGACTTGTTCAGCAAACCACCCGTTACTGCAAAACAAGCATTGGCAATGTCTACAGGAAGAATGATCTCATTCAACAATGTACGTTTGGCATAATAAGCAGGAAGCTCTTCAACGCTCACACCATAAGCCTTTGCACGGCCCTGTGCCCAATCGCCAGCCCAGATTTTGCTGTCGGCAATGACTGCATCAGGATTGACAGTGTTCACTCGGATCTTGTCCTTGCCGAGTTCAGCAGCATTGAGCCTGCTCAAATGCAACTGTGCTGCTTTGGCCGATCCGTATCCAGCATTGTTCGGTCCGGAAACCAATGCATTCTTGCTCACGATGTTGATGATGTCTCCACCCATTTCCTGTTTGCGCATCACGTTAACTGCGGCCTGTGTTACAAGGAACTGTCCTTTCACCAACACATCATAAAGGATGTCCCAGTCTTTCTCGGTGTGTTCTTCAATCGGCTTTGAAATAGACAAACCTGCTGAATTGACAATGATGTCCACGCCACCAAATGCCAAAGCAATGGATTCCAGGGCCTTTTCGATGCTCTCCCTGTCTGTTACATTCATCAAGGCAGCTGAAGCAGCGTCCTTGCCAAACAAGGATTTGAATTCTGCCAGGGTATTGTTCATCCTGTCATCATCAATATCACTGATCACCACACAGGCACCTTCTTCAGCAAATTTCTTTGAGATGGCCTTGCCAATACCACCTGCGCTGCCAGATACAAAAGCAACCCTTCCGGACAAGGCTTTTGGTTTTGGCATCCTTGAAAGTTTGGCTTCTTCCAGCAACCAGTACTCAATATTGAAAGCTTCCTGATGCGGAAGCGCGGTATAAGATGAAAAGGCTTCAGCACCACGCATCACGTTGATGGCGTTAATGTAAAACTCAGCTGCTACACGCGCGGTAGACTTGTCCTTAGCAAAGGTGAACATGCCCACGCCGGGATACAAGATTACCACAGGATTGGGATCACGAAGTGCCGGACTGTTGGGATGTTTACAAGCATCATAATACGCCGTATACATTTCACGATAAGCATCAAACTGCGGAGCGATGGCAGCTTTGATGGACGCCACATCTGAAAGATCCTGCGCAGGTGAAAGCCCCAATACCAAAGGACTGATCTTGGTACGGAGGAAATGGTCAGGACAGCTGGTACCCATGGGAGCCAGTCGATCCAAATCGTTTGAGTTGATGAATTCCAGCACTTTTGGAACATCGGTAAAATGCCCAATCATCTTGTTCTTTGAGGAACAATATCCACGGAGAATTGGAGCCAGTGCAGCCGCCTGAGACAGGCGATGTTCCTTTTCCAAAGATTGAATTTTTTGTCCCCCAAAAACAGAACCATTTTTGGCCACATTTTCTTCAATGTATGCCGCACATTTTTCAATCACCTCCAATGAATTGATATAACAATCATAGGCGGTATCACCCCAGGTAAACAGGCCATGAGAGCCGAGCATGATGCCCCTGATGCCAGGATTTTTCTCCAGGCATTCTTTGATTTGCAGACCAAGGTCAAAGCCAGGACGCTGCCAGTTCACCCATCCAATTGTTCCTTCAAAAAGATCTTTGGTGATCTGCTCACCATCTTTTGAAGCGGCAATGGCGATGGCTGCATCTGGATGCAAGTGGTCGATATGTTTGAATGGAAGAAATCCATGCAATGGCGTGTCGATGGATGGTGCTTTTGACTCCAGGTCAAAAATGCAATGGTTGAACAAGGCCACCATTTCATCTTCCTGTGCCAGCCCTTTGTATACGCCGGTTAGACTTCTCAGTCTTTCAACGTACAAGGCCGCCAGTCCGCTCCTGGTAAGGGATCCAATATCTCCCCCGGATCCTTTGATCCACATCACTTCTGTGTCATTACCCGTCAAAGGGTCTTTCTCGATTGTCCTGCAGGAAGTGTTTCCGCCACCATAGTTGGTGATCCTGAGGTCTGCTCCCAAAATATTGGAACGATAAAGCAGCAGGGCTACTTCGTCACCTGCCATGGACGCTGCCTTTGCATCATCCCATAAATAATTCACATGCTGAAAAGTTCTTGTTGCTGACATATACTTT